>DATLJJ010000502.1:0-2382 GCA_035538975.1 Sphingomonas sp.
TTCATCTTCGAGGCCGGCACGATCATGCGCGAGGGCGCGTTGCAGGACTGGCCCGAGTTGTTGAACATCTGCATCACGCCGCCGGTCACCGCCTTCTGCAGGTCGGCGCCTTCGAGGATGACGTTCGGCGACTTGCCGCCGAGCTCCTGGCTGACGCGCTTCACGGTGGGAGCAGCGCGCTTGGCCACGTCGATGCCGGCGCGGGTCGAGCCGGTAAAGGAGATCATGTCGATGTCGGGGTGCTCGCTCATGGCAGCGCCGACCTCGGGGCCGAGGCCGTTGACGAGGTTGAACACGCCCTTCGGCACGCCGGCTTCATGCAGGATTTCGGCGAAGATCAGCGCCGAGGTCGGCGTGAACTCGCTGGGCTTCAGGATCATGGTGCAGCCGGCGGCGAGCGCGGGCGCCACCTTGCAGGCGATCTGGTTCAGCGGCCAGTTCCAGGGGGTGATCATGCCGACCACGCCGATCGGCTCGCGCAGCACCATGGCGGTGCCGACGGGCTCCTCGAAATGATAGTTCTTGAGCACGTCGAGCGTGGTCATGAGATGGCCGAGGCCGGCGCCGGCCTGGAGCTTCTCCGCCATCGGCAGCGGCGCACCCATCTCGTCCGACACGGCGGCGCCGATCTCCTTGAGGCGGCCCTTGTAGATCTCGATGATCTTCGACAGCAGCGCGACGCGCTCCTCGCGGCTGGTCTGGGAGAACGTTGCGAACGCGCGCTTGGCGGCGGCGACGGCCTTGTCCACGTCGGCCTTGGAGCCCAGCGCAACCTCGTACATCGCCTCTTCCGTCGCCGGATTGATCACGGCGGTGGACTTCTTGACGACCGGATCGACCCAGGCGCCGTCGATGTAGAATTGCATGCGATTGACCATCGTTAACCTCTTCTTGGGGGCTTGGAGGGGGCGTTTCGGCAGGTATCCTTGCACGAAAGCGCCGGCAGTTGAACCCGCCATATGCGGGGCCAGCGTTGCGGCGGACGGAGGTTATATGAGCCGATGGCGGGAACGTGGCAAGGTGGCCCCGCTGTCATTACGGCGCGATGCGAAGCATCGAACCCGGAATCTCGAGATTCCGGGTTCGGCTCTCCGAGCCGCCCCGGAATGACAGCGGAGTCACCCCGACTACACCGCCATCTTCCGGTGCAGCACCGGCGCACCAGTGGTGAGGCTTTCGGCCGCATCAATGATGGCGTTGGCGTCGATGCCGTAGTGCCGATACAGGTCCGCAATGCTGCCGGTCTGGCCGAACTGCTCGACGCCGAGGGCCTCGACGCGGTGGCCGCGGACGCTGCCGAGCCAGCCGAGCGCCGCAGGGTGGCCGTCGATCACGCTCACGATGCCGCAGTCGCGCGGCAACGGCGCCAGCAGCCTTTCGATGTGGCTGAGATGCTGCACGCCGCGGCGATCCCGCCGCAATTTCCGTGCGGCGGTCCAACCCGCATGCAGGCGATCGGCCGAGGTGATCGCGAGCAGGCCGACGTCGCGGCGGCTCTCGCCGATGAAGCCTGTGGCCTCGATCGCCTCCGGCGCGGTCGCGCCGGTATAGGCGATCACGACCTCGGCATTCGGTCCCGGCTTGCGCAGCCAGTAAGCGCCGTCGGTGATGCCCTGCCTCAGCTCCGGCGTCATGATGCGTTGCGGCTGCTCGATGCTGCGCGTCGAGAGCCGCAAATAGACCGAACCGCCCTCGCCCGGATCGCGCTGCATGTGCTCGAAGCCGAACGCCATGATCGCGGCAAGCTCGTCGACGAAAGCCGGCTCGAACGAGGCGAGCCCGTCCTGTGCCATGCCGATCAACGGCGTGGCGATCGATTGGTGCGCGCCGCCCTCCGGGGCAAGCGTGACGCCCGAGGGCGTCGCCGCCACCATGAAGCGGGCATCCTGGTAGCAGGCATAGTTCAGGGCATCGAGGCCGCGCTCGATGAAGGGATCGTAGAGCGTGCCGACCGGCAGCAGCCGCTCGCCATTGATCTGGTGCGACAGACCCAGCGCCGAGAGCATGATGAACAGGTTCATCTCGGCAATGCCCAGCTCGAGGTGCTGGCCCTTGGGCGAGGCGTCCCAGTTGTAGGTCGAGGGAATTTTCTCGCTGCGGAATAAGTCCGCCTTCTCGGCGCGCGCGAACAGCCCGCGGCGGTTGACCCAGGGGCCGAGATTGGTCGAGACGGTGACGTCGGGCGAGGTCGTGACGATGCGCCTGGCCAGTTCGCTGTCGCTGCGCGCGATCTCGTTCAGCACGAGGCCAAAGCCCTGCTGCGTCGACATCTGCGGCGACGGCTTGAAGGCCAATTGCTGGGGCACCTCGACGACGGGCGCGCTCAGGCGGCGGCCGTCCTGGTTGAACGGCACCCGCGCGAGGAACGCTTCCAGCTCTGCC
>DATLJJ010000503.1:0-2669 GCA_035538975.1 Sphingomonas sp.
CGCGCGGCATCCGATCGTGGCCGACCTGCTCGCAGCCGGGCTCGTGGCACTCGCCGCGAGGCTCAAGAAGGAGCCCAAGGTCAAGCAAGCCGTCGCGGATGCGGGGGATGCCGCCGCCAAGGGCGCCGAAAAGGCGGAAGAGACGGGCGAGGAGATCGCCCAGGCTGCGGCGGAGATCGCCGTTGCCGTCGCCAAGCCCGTGGTTAAGCGCGTCCGCAAGGCTGCGGCTCCCACGGCTCCCGCGCCACGTCGGTCCGCCGCCAAGCCTGCGGAACCCGCCAAGGCCGCATCCCGGCCCAAGCCCAAGTCCAGGACCGAGGGGACCGTCCCGGCCAAGCCGCGTGCGGTGCGCCGTCCTGCGCCAAAGAAGCCGCAGCCGCCCAAGGCTCCCGTTCCGTCCGAGTGAAGCACGCAACCTGCCGGCGCGGCTATCCGTTGAGGCCGTGACCAGCAGGAGCAGGATGATGGCAGACCCCGATACGGGCACGGACCCGCAGAATCTCTCGACCGAACATCAAAAGCAGGGCGATGCCAGGCGTCCAAAGGACACGCTCGACAGCCCCAACGACTCCACGCACCGGGCAAAGGACTTCGATCCCGCGGAAGACGCCGGCAAGGCCAGGCCGAGCGGAAACCCCGCCGATTGAGCCGCGATTCGTACGATTTTGGGAAGTGAGGTCCGCTGTGCGGACCCGGGTGTGGCTGGTCGGGGCGACAGGATTCGAACCTGCGACCCCCACACCCCCAGTGTGATGCGCTACCAGGCTGCGCTACGCCCCGACCGAGGGAGGCGCACTTAGGCGCGTCCGACGCGGGATGCAAGCCACTCTGACAATAGTTGCGCGTCCCCGTATCGCATGTTAGCGCGCGCCGCTTGAACGGGGCCCCTTCCGGCCCCCGATCCAGGCTATCGGGAACCCATGTTCGCCACCCCAGCATATGCACAGGCCGCAGGCGCGGCCGCCCAGGGCGGAAGCCCCGCCGGCGCAATCGTTTCGCTGCTGCCGCTCGTCCTGATCTTCGTCGTCTTCTACTTCCTGATGATCCGTCCGCAGCAGAAGCGCATGAAGGCGCTTCAGGACGCGGTCGCCGCAGTCAAGAAGGGCGACACCGTCGTCACCGGCGGCGGTCTGATCGGCAAGGTCACCAAGGTCGAGGATCATGAGGTCGAGATCGAACTCGGCACCAACGTGAAGGTCCGCGCGGTCAAGGCGACGCTCACCGAAGTCCGCCCGCTGGGCGGCAAGCCCGCGAACGACTGATGCTCGATTTCCCGCGCTGGAAGGTCGTCTCGATCACCGTTTTCCTTGCGGTGATGATCGCGCTCTCGATTCCGAGCTTCGTGCCCAAGAGCGTGCGCGAGACCTGGCCTTCGTGGATCCCCACTCCCGCGATCAACCTCGGCCTCGACCTCGCCGGCGGCTCTTATCTGCTGCTCGAAGGCGACATCCGGGACGTCGCCGAGTCGCGCATCGAGCAGATGCGCGATCAGGTCCGCGCCGAGATGCGGCGTGATCCGAAGATCGAGATCGGCGACATCTCGGTCCAGGGCGGCAAGCTGAGCTTCATGGTGCGCGACCCGTCGAAGGTCGACGCCGCGCGCGAGAAACTGCTGCCGATCACCGGCGGCGGCGTGGCCACCACCGGCCAGCGCGAATGGGATATCGCGGTCGTCGATACCTCGCGGTTCGTGCTCACCCCCACGCAGGCGGGGCTGAACCAAGCCATCGAGACCGCGATGAGCGACGCGCGCGAAGTCGTTGAGCGCCGCATCAACGCGCTCGGCACCGTCGAGCCGACCGTGGTGCGCGAGGGCGACAACCGCATCGTCGTCCAGGTCCCCGGCCTCAACGATCCGACCGCGCTCAAGAACCTGCTCGGCAAGACCGCCAAGCTCGAGTTCCGCCTCGTCGACACCACGGCCACGCAGCCTGGCGTCGCCCCGCCGGGATCCGAACTGCTGCCCTATGCAGAGGGCGGCCAGGTCGCAGTCCACCGCGAAGTGATGATCACCGGCGACATGCTGGTGAACGCCTCGCAGAGCTATGACGAGAACGGCCAGCCTTCGGTCACGCTGCAGCTCGACGGCGTCGGCTCGCGCCGCTTCGCCAAGGTCACCCAAGAACATACGGGCAAACCCTTCGCGATCATCGTCGACAATGTCGTGATCTCGGCACCGCGCATCAACCAGCCGATCCTCGGCGGCAGCGCCGTGATCAACGGCGGCTTCACCGTCCAGAGCGCCAACGAGCTCGCGATCGCGCTGCGCTCGGGCAAGCTCAAGGTGCCGCTGCGCGTCGTGCAGGAATCGACCGTCAGCCCCGAGCTCGGCGCCGATTCGATCAAGGCCGGCATCACCGCGTCGATCATCGCCGTCGTGGCCGTGATCGCCTTCATGATCCTCACCTACGGCCGCTTCGGCATCTATGCGACGATGGCAGTGGTTATCAACGTGCTCGTGATCCTTGCGGTGATGGGCATGCTCAACGCGACGCTCACGCTGCCCGGCATCGCCGGCTTCGTGCTCACCATCGGCACCGCGGTCGACGCCAACGTGCTGATCAACGAGCGCATCCGCGAGGAGCGGCGGCGCGGCCGCAGCGTGATGCAATCGGTCGAGCTGGGCTACAAGGAAGCCAGCCGCACGATCTTCGAGGCCAACGTGACTC
>DATLJJ010000504.1:0-1680 GCA_035538975.1 Sphingomonas sp.
AGGCCGATGAGCACCAGTTGCAGCAGCGCGCCGCTGTAGAGCCTGGCCTGATAGAAGACGAACAGATAGATCGCCGACGCCAGAATCCCGAACGCGTAGTTCCACAAGCTGCGCCGCTCGATAAGTATCAGGTTCAGGATCACGGCAACGACGCCCGCCCCCTCGATCGCCGTCACTCTTGCCTGCTCCCCACTCGCGGAGCCCCTGCTCCGACGTGCCGCGCTTTAGCAGATCAGCCACGCCGCGTTCTACCCGGAGCCCTGTCTCGTATCCAAACACTGCCCGGGTTTGCCGGCTCGCTCCGGCTGCAGGAATGCGGTATAAGTCGATGATGTTCGCCGGATTGTTCCTGGAAGAGATATTCGACGCGGTCGACGACGACGCGCAGTTCCAGCAGCTTTCCACCAAGCTTGCCCGCACCCTCGGCGCCCGCTCGGGCGTCCTTCACTGGAGCCTCCCCGACGACGAGGAGGAGCAGGAAATCTCCTATTCGGGGCATTTCTCGCTCGCGGACATGGCGCGCTTCGAAGGCGATTTCGCCCGTGACGATCTGTGGGCGGCGGCGATCGGCCGGCCCGAGGCGCAGAACCGGGCCTGGAACCTCGAGACACTGGTGCCACGCGAGCACTACGAACGCAGCCGCATCTACAACGAGTGGATCCGCGCGATCGGCGACGACACGATCCACGCGCTCGGCGCGGCCATTCGCACGCCCGAAATCTGCATCGACATCGCCGTTCATCGTGGACGCTCCCAGCGACCGTTCGATGCAGAAGCGCTGGCGAAGCTGTCGCGCTGCCTTTCACCGATCCAGCGCATGATCCTGGTCCGGCGCAAGCTGCGTGCGGGCCGCAACGACGCCGCCGCCAGCGCGCTCGACCAGGTGGGCCATGCCTCGTTCACGCTCGCACCGAACGGGCGCGTCCTGCACATGAACCGACTCGCCCAGGCTGTTGTCGATGGCGGCGAGCTGTTCCGGGTGCGACACGGGCGGCTCCACGCCGTGACCGCAGCGGACGAATCGAAGCTCTCCGATGCGATCGCTGGGGCTACCACGCCAAAGCCGGAGAGCGCGGCACTGCTCCTGGGCGGAAGGGACGGCCGCTGGCGCTCGGCGATGCTGATGCCGGTATGGAGCGGGGGCGGCCGCCAACTCGTGCTGGTCGTCAGCGACGCAGCGCAGCGCCGACCGGGTATCGAGCACAATTTGCGCGTGCTCTACGGCCTCAGCCAGGCCGAGGCCGGAATCGCGACACTGCTCGCCGACGGTCTGTCGCCCACCGAAGTGGCCGAGCAGCGTGCGACGAGCATCGGCACGATCCGCGTCCAGATAAAGTCGATCGCGGCCAAGATGGACGTGAGCCGCCAGTCCGAGATCGTGCGCGCGGTACTCAACCTGCCCAGGCTCGCGCCCTAGCCGCCTTTTGTATATCCCATTTGGGATATGACTCCCCGCGCGCTGGGCACTATCCTGAAGTCGGTTCCGGGAGGGAGCGGGCGGTCAGGGGAAAGCCGCCCGCCTTCGGGGGGATGTCCTCACGGAAAGAAAGGGCCGCTCCGCTTGTCCGGGGCGGCCCTTTCGTCATCCGCGAGGTCTCGCGTGCGTCCTCAATGCTGCGTGAAGGCGAAGCGGTCACGCACCCGCCGGTTGAAATAGCTGCCCTTGGAAGTCGCCTCCCG
>DATLJJ010000505.1:0-8716 GCA_035538975.1 Sphingomonas sp.
GGCGGCGAGGCGATGGTGCTGCGGCTGGCGGGGATTTCGGTGCTGCTGTCGCTCGCGGCGCTGGTCGCTTCGGAGCTGATCGCGCGGCGCGCGGGCAGGGGGCTGCATGTCCTTTGACGTCGACGTCCGCAAGCGGCTGGGCGGCGCCGAGATACGTTGCCGCATCGAGCCGACGGACGGTCTGACCGTGCTGTTCGGGCCGTCCGGCGCAGGGAAGACCAGCGTGCTCAACATGATCGCGGGCCTGATCGACCCCGACTATGGCCATATCCGAGTGGCCGGAGAGACGCTGTTCGACGAGGATTGGGACCCGTGGAACTATGGCAGCGTGCCAGTTCACAAGCGTCGCGCCGGCTATGTCTTCCAGGAGGCGCGGCTGTTCCCTCACCTCAGGGTGCGCGCCAACCTGCTCTACGGCTGGCGTGCCGGCACCGGTTCGGTCGACGTGGACGAGACGATCGCGCTGCTCGGGCTCGCCGCGCTGCTCGACCGCTGGCCGCGCACGCTATCCGGCGGCGAAGCGCGCCGCGTCGCGATCGGGCGTGCGCTGCTGTCGGATCCGCGCTTCCTGCTGCTGGACGAGCCGCTCTCGTCGCTCGACCGCGCGCGGCGCGAGGAGATCATGCGGCTGATCGAACGACTCCGCGACGCGCTGGGGCTGCCGATCCTGATGGTGACGCACGACCGCGCCGAGGCCGAACGACTGGGGTCGCGGATCGTGGAGATTTAAGGCGTGAACCCATAGACGCGAATGACCGCTTACGCCCCGGAGCCCGCATTCCGAGCCCTTCATGACTTGCCCGAAAGCGGCCGTTCGATCATCTCCATGTCGGCAGAACCTGATGGCGCTAACTTGGGAAACGATAATTGCTGGCGTCGCTCTCGTGTTCGGGCTGCCAGTCGCCGTTCTCCTGCTTAACAAACGGTGGCGACACACTGGCTGGTGGCTGCTGGCCGGACTGATCGGGCTTACAATCGTCGGAAACGTCATCGAACAGACGTTCGGCAGCTAGCGCCCCGGTTGCGGACGTCCCCAGGCTCGTCGATGATCCCGCAATACTGACCCTCATCCTGCTTTCGCTGGCGCTGCTCGTATGCAATCTAATCTACTGCGGCCAACGCACGCTGGCGGACTGGAAGCAGGCGCGAAACGCTCAGGTCACGTGGGGATTCTTGGCGCTGTCGGGTGCACTGATGGCCTTCGTAGCGATGGTGTGGGCGTTGCTCGCCAGCCTTGCCCACTATTAGTTGCCGTTCCGCTGCCGCCCCGTGTGTGGACGTTCCTGGGCGAGGCAGCTGGCACCGGAAGCGGGCGGACCGCTAACGCCCACTTGCTGCCGCTCTGTCGTCCAGGGTGGTCGTCAGGGTTTCGCGCCGACGACGCTGCCCACGATGCGCTGGTCGGCGCCGGCGCCGTAGGTGCCCCGGATCACGAAGCTGAACCCCAGTTCGTTGGCCTGAGGGCCGAAGAAGGCGCCCGTGAAGGATCCCGTGTCACCGTTGGTCGAAGTGATGGTGCCGGTGAACTCATTGCGTCCGGCCGGGATCGCGGCCTGGCCGGTAAAGGTCCCGATCACCAGCGCATTGTTGCAGCGGGGAAAGGGGCATGTGAGTAGGTTGATAGTCGTTGTGATCAACCCCGTCGCGAAATTGACCGAAACGGTGACGTCGCCGGTGACCCGCTCCGTGGACAAGGCCCCGTTGAATGCTCGGACCAGACGGCCTGTGGCGCCGGCGGTAAAATCCCGCGCGCCGCTAGTGGGCACCCCTGCGGCTGTCGTCGGATAGCCGAATACGCTTGTCGTGAAGCGCTTCTGGCCTGCGGTGGATTCGCTGCGCCACCAATTGGCGTAGCTCACATGCGCGCGCGCGTAGGTAGCGTTGTTCGTCACCTGTGACGGAATGCTGTTGTTCAGGAAGTCCAGCTGCGAGAACTTGCCGGGGGTCGCACTGTCCTCCGTGCGGAACATATATTCGACGTACGTGGGTTCGGGCGCGAGCTGCACATTCGCGTTGGTGAAGGTTGCTTCCTCGCCGCTGTCGAGCATGCGATAGCTTCCCGTGGCGATGGCACCGCTAAGCCGAACACGCACGGACGCCGAGAGCGCCGCCACACTTCCCGCATCGATCACGACCGTCCCCGCCGGGTCGCCCGTATAGCTCATCTTGGCGCTGATGGAGTCGAACTCGGCCGCGCCGGAAAGTGGGAAGGAAGTCGGGGTCGGGGCGGGCGTCGGCGAAGGACTCGGGGAAGGCGAGGGGCTGGGGCTGGGGCTCGGGCTCGGCGAGGGCGTTGGTGCCGGGCTAGGGCCGCTTCCGTTGCACGCTCCCAACATCAGGAGCATCGTGGAGGTGACTATCGGCGTGAAGAATTTCATGCCTGGCCTTCTAGGGTGCGCAATTACGTGCGCAACTTAACTGGTGTTCTTGGGGGGGGCTAGCTGAATTGATCAACGTCCGTCAGTTTCAAACGACATCGTGCCGTAAGCCGTCGTTCTGCTTTCCACCCGATTTCGGACATTCACGATTAACGACAGAAGCCCCGGCCCGGACAGGACCGTGCTATTCTGGGCTGCCTTCGCAGGAGGGCCGAGCGGCCGGCAGGAAGAGTTTCAGCCCGCCGCCGACGCCGCGAGCAGGGCTGCGAGCGCTTTGTTTAGCGGGGTGGGGATGCCGTGGCGCTCGCCGAGGCGGACGATCACGCCGTTGCGTGCGTCGAGCTCCATCGGGCGGCCGGCGAGGCGGTCGGCATGGAGTGAGTTGACCGACTGGGGGTGCGCCCGGCGCGTCCAGACCACCACCTTGTCGGCGAGGCTGTCGGGCAGGTTCGCGCCCTCGGCATTGCCCACCGCGATGCACTCGCGCACGAGCCCGCGCATCACTTCGGCCACGCCTTCGTCGTTGGCGACCTCGGCGGGGCGGAGCGTGATCGCGCTGACGATCCCCGAGCAGTTGATCGCGAGCTTGCGCCACGCCGCGGTCACGAAGTCGGGCGTCGTGGTGGCTTCGATGGGAGTGGCTGCGAAAAGCGCGACCAGCGCGGCGCCCGCGGGCTCGTCGGGCACATGGATGGTGCCGTTGCGGCGCTGGACGATCCGGCCGGGGGCGGTGCGCTCGACGGGCAGGTCGATGATCACAGGAACAGTGCGCTCCTGCGGCACCATCGGGAAGCGCTCACGCTGCTCGACGCCGTTCTGGATCACCGCGAGGCGCGTTTCGGGACCCATCAGCCCGGGCAGCCAGGCGGCCGCGGCGGCGCAGTCATAAGTCTTGGTGGTGGCGAGCACCCAGTCGACCGGTTCGGCCTCGGCAGGATCGGTCAGGATGCGCGGCGTCGCGCGGATCCTGCCCTCGGGCGTCTCCACTTCGAGGTCGTCGAGCGGGCTGCGCGCGCAGACGGTCACGTCATGGGTCTGCGCCAGCCATGCGGCCAGCGTCCCGCCGATCGCGCCCGCGCCGATCACTGCGATCCTTGCCATGCCGGCGGCATAGGCCTGGCTCCCGCCTTTGACCAGCGCCGCGAAACGATCGCCTGCCGCCGGAGTTGGTCGCGGATCAGGCAAGGAGCCCGGCGATGCTCGAGGGAAAGCGCGTGCTCGTGACCGGCGGGGCCGGCGGCGTCGGGCGCGCGGTCGCTGCACGCATGGTGGGGGCGGGCGCAAGCGTGGTGATCGCCGACCGGCCTCAGGCCGACCTGGCCGGTGCACGCGCCGCAGTCGGCGGCGACCGGATCGAAAGCGTCGCCGCCGATCTCGCCAGCGCGGCGGGCGTGGAGGCGATGTTCGCGCGCGCGGACGAATGGCTGGGCGGGCTCGACATCCTCGTCGCCTGCGCCGGCGTGGGCTCGGGGCCGCTGATGGAGATGGACGACGACGGCTGGCGCTATGTGATCGAAAGCAACCTCTCGAGCTATGTCGCCTGCACCAAGCGCGCGATCGAGCGGATCCGCGCCGCCGGCACGCGCGAGGGGATGATCATCCTCGTCGGGTCGATCAGCGTCCACATCAAGGCCGTGGGCGAGAGCGTGTACAACGCGGCCAAGGGAGGGGTGGCGAGCTTCGCGGAGACGCTGCGCAAGGAGCTGATGCCCGAGGGCATCCGGCTGACCCTGATCGAGCCCGGGGCGATCGGATCGGCGATGCAGTCCTTCCCGGCCGAGGAACGCGCGCGACGGATCGCGGAGCACAAGATGCTCGATCCGGATCAGGTCGCCGAGGCGATCATGTTCGCCGCGACGCGCCCGCCCGGCGTGGACGTAGTGACGCTGCGGATCGAGCCGCTGGTGCAGAAGATCTGGTGAGATGCGCCCGCTTCGCACTCCCATCGTCATCCCCGCCTTTCGGGGGATGACGAGAGGGGCGGTGTTTGCTTCAGGCGATCAGTGCATCGTGAGCGCAGCTGCCGCGGCGGCCGTGGGACGGCGGGCCGGCGCGCCGCTCTGGGCGACGGTGAACTGGGCCGCCTGCTCGGTGAGCAGCGCGACTTCGTTCATCAGGTTGCGCGCGGCGGCCGAGGTCTCCTCGACCATCGCGGCATTCTGCTGCGTCGCGCGGTCCATCGTGCCCACCGCGGCGCTGATCTCGCCCACGGCTGCGGCCTGGACGCGGTTCTCGCTCGCCATGTTGCCGAGCAGACCGTGGACGGCCTCAACCGCGCCGGCGATGCGCACGAGTGCTGAATCGACTTCGGTCACCATCGACGCCGCAGTGCCGACTTCGGACTGCGTGACGGTCAGCTGTTCGCGGGCGCGCTTGGCCTCTTCCTCGGCGCGCATCGCCAGCGCCGAGACGAGGTCGGCGACCACCGCGAAGCCGCGGCCCGCCTCGCCGGCGCGGCCGGCTTCCACAGCGGCGTTCATGGCGAGAACGCGCGTCTGGAAGGCGATCTTGTCGAGCCCTTCGATGACGTCGTCGATGCCCTTGGCGCTCTCCGACACGCGCTGCATCGCATGGGTGGCGTCGCTGGCGCGCGAGCGGCCGTCGCCCACGACGGCGATCGCCTCGTCGGCGCTTTCCACGGTGCGGCCCGCCGCATCGGCCACGGCGCGCAGGCGCTCGTCGAGTATGGTGATCGAGGCCGAAGTCTCCTCGAGGCTCGCGGCATTGGCTTCGGTACGCTTGGCCAGATCCTCGGACGCCTGTGCGATCTCCGCCGATCCGGTACGGATGTTGGCGGCGCTGGCAGTGACCGTGCCGATCAGTTCGGCGAGGCTCTGCATCGCGCCGTTGAAGCTGGTCTTGAGTCCCGCAAAGGGGCCGGTGAGCTCGGCATGGATGCGCGCAGTGAGGTCGCCCTCCGCGAGTGCGTCGAGCCCGGTGCCGATGCTGTCGACGATCAGCCGCGTCTGTGCGGCCTTCGCCGCCTCGGCGGCGTCGAGCTGGGCACGGAAGGATTCCATCGCCTGGGCCATGTCGCCGAGCTCGTCGTCGCGCCCGGTGGACGGGATGTCGACCTGCAGCTTGCCTGCGCCGAGCTCACGCATCGTCGCGGCAAGCGCGAGCAGCGGGTTCACCAGCACGCGACGCACCGCCGCCGACAGCAGCGCGGTGACGAGGATCGCGCCGGCCAGCGCGACGACGAGGACGATCATCGCGATCCAGCCAAGCCGCTCGGCCGCATTGGCGACTTCCTCCGCATGGCCTTCGATCGCGTCCGAGGTGCGCTCCATCGAGCCCTCCAGCGCGCGGAACTGCTCGAAGAAGCCCGGCAGGCCGCGCTCCGCGGCGGTCGCGTCGCGGCCCGCAAGCGCGACGACGTCGCCGGCGGCCCGAATATAGGCGTCGACGGCGGCGGGCAGGGCGCGCGCGGCATCGGCAACCTGGGCGGATCCCGCATAGGCGGTGTCGGCGGCGATGGCTTCCTTGAGCTGCCCGACGTGCTCGGCAAGATCCTTGGCGACGTCGGCGGGGTTGATCCCGCTGGCGGGATCGGCGGCCTGAAGCGCCGCGAGGGCGTCGGCGCGGATCGCGTCGTGCATCATGTCCGCCTGCATGTGGTTGCGCAGCAGCGAGGCCACTTCGGTCTGGCTGCGCAGCGCACTGCTCTGCTCCCAGGCGGCCCAGATTCCGGTTCCTCCCGAAAGCGTCACCAGCCCGACCATGACGATGGCGGCCTGGCTCGCGCGGCGATTGATCGATGACATTGGCAGAGTCCTTTCTGCTGCCGCGGCGCTTGGCCCGGCATCCCCCCATTTCGGAAACATTATAGGCGGTGCCGAACGGTCGGGGCGTCGCGCTTCCTATAAGTGGAGAAAATTCCTTCAAAGGATCGTAGATATGCGCGTTTTCCCCGTCCTCTGCCCGGCTGCGCTCGGCTGCGCCTTGCTCGCGCCGGGCGCGCATGCGCAGGAGGGGCCCGACCTGACCGCGGCCTATACGATGGACGTGGTGGGGGTCGCGGCGGAGGGCGAGGACAAGGTCTTCTGGCTCGACAATCTCGACCTGGTTGCTGAGCTGCCGTTGACGAGCACCACGCGTGCGCACGCCGATGTGCTCGTCAATCTGGGCGGAAAGCCCAACGATCGCGCGGGCACGCTGCAGGGCGTGGACAACATCGAAGTCGCGAGCCATCGCGTGCGGCTGTTCGAGGCGTGGATCGAGCAGCAGCTCGATGCGCACAGCACGCTCCGCGCCGGGCTTTATGACCTGAACAGCGAATTCTACAGCAACGATGCCGCCGGGCTGCTGATGGCGCCTGCGTTCGGCGTGGGCTCGGAGATCGCCGCGACCGGGCCGAACGGTCCGTCCATCTTTCCCTCGACCGCGCTCGGCGTGCGGCTCGACCGCAGCTTCGCCGGCGGTGGCTTCGCACGCGCGGCGGTGCTCAACGCCAGCGCCCGCACCTTCGGCGATCCGGGCGGGGTGGACGTCGATTTCCACAACGGCGCGCTGGTGATCGGCGAGGCGGGTGCCGCGGGCAAGCACGGCAAGATCGGCATCGGCGCCTGGACCTATACGCGCCGGCAGGACGATCTGGTGGCGGTCGACGCCGCGGGCGATCCGCTCCGCCGCCGCGCGCAGGGAGCCTATGTGATCGCCGAACGTCCGTTCGGCGACCCGGAGGGGCAGGGGGCGGTTTCGGCTTTCGTCCGCGCCGGTATCTCCGACGGCAAGACCACGCCGTTCCGCGGCGGCTGGCAGGCGGGCATGCTCGTGACGAAGCTGTGGGCGGGGCGCGAGGACAGCCAGTTCTCGTTCGGCGCGAACCAGGGCTATGTCTCGCGCGGCTATCGCGAAATCCTGCGCGGCGAGGGCGTGCGGACCGCGGCGGCGGAAAGCGCCGTCGAGCTCACCTATTCGGACAAGCTCGCCAAATGGCTGACGCTCCAGCCGGATTTGCAGCTGATCTTCAACGCCGGGGGCGATGCCGACGCCAAGCCCGTGCTGGTGGCGGGGCTGCGCACGACGGCGGAGTTCTAGGGGGTAGCCGCTCGGCATCCCGATCCTCCGCCGGCAGCGGAGGATTGATCAAAGAAAAACCGCCGCCCGGGTTTTCCCGAGCGGCGGTTTTTCGTTTCAGCATTGAGCCGGGCCGAACCCGGCGAGGATCACTCCTCGCCTTCGTTCAGATACTCGCCGGCATCCGCGTCGGTGCCGTGGCCCGAGGGGACCACGCTCGCCAGCGGATCGTCGCCGGTGCCGACGTCCTCGCGCGGGCTGCGCGCGTTCTCGGCGGCACGCAGTTCCTCGGCCGAAGCCGGAGCGATGAGCGAGGCTTCCTGCATCTTGCGCTGCGCCACCCGCAGGGCGGCATCGCGCGACGAGGCTGCCACGCGCAGGCGGTTCATGCCCGCGCCGGTGCCCGCCGGGATGAGGCGGCCGACGATCACGTTCTCCTTGAGGCCGATCAGCGTGTCCTGCTTGCCCTGGACCGCCGCCTCGGTGAGGACGCGGGTGGTCTCCTGGAACGACGCCGCCGAGATGAAGCTGCGGGTCTGCAGCGACGCCTTGGTGATGCCGAGCAGGATCGGCTTGCCCTGTGCGGGAGCCTGACCCGGAGCGAGCTTCGCGTTGACTTCGTCCATCTCCGCACGGTCGAGCTGCTCGCCCACCAGCAGGGTGGTGTCGCCGCTCTCGATGATCTCGACCTTCTGCAGCATCTGGCGAACGATCACCTCGATGTGCTTGTCGTTGATCTTCACGCCCTGCAGTCGATAGACTTCCTGGATCTCCGACACGAGATATTCCGCGAGCGGCTCGATGCCGAGCACCTCGAGAATGTCGTGCGGGTCGGGCGAGCCGCCGATCAGGTTGTCGCCACGCTTGACGTAGTCGCCTTCCTGAACGTCGATCACCTTCGACTTCGGCACCAGATACTCGACGACCTCGCTGCCGTCCTCGGGCTGGATGCCGATCTTGCGCTTGGCCTTATAGTCCTTGCCGAAGACGACACGGCCCGAGACCTTGGCGATGATCGCATTCTCCTTGGGCTTGCGCGCCTCGAAGAGCTCGGCGACGCGCGGCAGACCGCCGGTGATGTCGCGGGTCTTGGCGGACTCGCGGGCCACACGGGCGAGCACGTCGCCGGCCTGGACCTGCGCACCGTCCTCGACCGAGAGCACTGCGCCCGGCGCCAGCATGTAGCGACCGGCCTCGCCCGCGCCTTCGCCCGTCAGGGTGAGGCGGGGACGCAGGTCCTCCTTCTTGCCCGAGCCGCGGAACTCGGTGACGACGCGCTGGGCAATGCCCGTCGCTTCGTCGACCTGCTCGGTCATCGT
>DATLJJ010000506.1:0-5496 GCA_035538975.1 Sphingomonas sp.
GTTCGGCTATGGGCTGAGCTTCACGCGCTTCGCCTATGCGGCGCCGCGGGTGAGCCGTAGCACGGTGCAGGCAGGCGACGCCGTGAGCGTCTCGGTCGACGTCACCAACAGCGGCGCGCGCGACGGCGACGAAGTGGTCCAGCTCTATGTCTCGCGCCCGGGCGGCCGCGCCATCCGCGCGCTGCAGGGCTTCCGCCGCATCCATCTGAAGGCCGGCGAGACGCAGCGCGTCAGCTTCGATCTCGACGCGCGCCAGCTCAGCACGGTCGACGAAAAGGGCATGCGCAGCGTCGTGCCGGGCCGGGTGGACCTGTGGATCGGTGGCGGCCAGCCCGATCCGCGGCCCGGGTTGGCGCCCGCTGCCGGCGCGGCAGCCCATCTCACGATCCGGGGCAGCAGGGTGCTGCCGAAATGATGGGCTGATCGCGCTTGGACCGCGGCGTCCGCTCGCTATGCTGCCCGGCGGTGCCGCGAACGAGAACGAGATGGCGGCGGGTCGAGGGGGAGAGCTCATGGTCGGTCGGCGCGCGTTTCTGGCGGGAGCCACCGGGCTTCCGTTGCTTTGGACGGCGCGCGCCCGCGCGGCAGGGTCAGCGCCGGCGGCGGTCAAGGCGGCGATGCTCCGCGCGACCCGCTTCATGGTCGAGCATGTCGCGCATCAGGGCGGCTATGTCTGGTCCTACCTGCCCGATCTCTCGCGCCGCTGGGGAGAGATGGAAGCCTGGCCGACGATGATCTGGACGCAGGCGCCGGGCACGCCCGAGATGGGGCAGATATTCCTCGATGCGTATCACGCGACCGGCGACGAATATTATTATCGTGCTGCCGCCGCGGCGGCCGACGCGCTGATCCGCGGCCAGCATCCCGCGGGCGGCTGGAACTACTTCATCGATACCGCGGGCGAGGAGTCGACGCGGCGCTGGTATGCGACCATCGGCAAGAACGGCTGGCGGCTCGAGGAATTCCAGCATTATTACGGCAATGCCACGTTCGACGATCACGCCACGGTCGAATGCGGCCGGCTGCTCCTGCGGCTCTGGCTCGAGAAGCGCGAGCCGAAATACCGCGCGGCGCTCGACAAGGCGATCGGCTTCGTCCTCGCGGCGCAATATCCGTGCGGCGGCTGGCCGCAGCGCTTTCCGGCAGCGGGCAAGTTCGAGAACCACGGCCATCCCGATTATACTGGCCATGTCACGCTCAACGACGAAGTGGCGCAGGAGAATATCGGCTTCCTGTTGCTCGTCCTCCAGCAGCTCGGCGACGAGCGCGTGCGCGAGCCGATCCAGCGCGCGATGGATTGCTTCATCCAGCTCCAGCAGCCGATGCCCAGCCCCGGCTTCGCGCTGCAATATACCGTGGCCGATCTGAAGCCCGCCGGCGCCCGCACCTATGAGCCCCGCGCACTCTCGCCCCACACCACCGCCGCGGCGCTCAGCGCGCTCATGACCTTCTATCAGCTGACCGGCGACCGCAAATATCTGGCGCGCATCCCCGAAGCGATCGACTGGCTGGTCAAGGTGGAAGCGCCCCCGGCGGCGCATCGCGAGGGGCGCAATTATTTCCGCTATGTCGAGGAAGGCACCAATCGCTTCATCGCGGTGCATCGCCGCGGCTCGAATGCGCAGAACGGCGAATATTATGTCGATTACGACATGACCGGCGAGCATGGCGAAAAACACATCAATCCCGCGCAACTGCGCGCTCGCTACGACCGGCTGGTCGCGATGTCGCCCGAGGAGGCGACGCGCAATTCGCCGCTCAAGGGTCGCGGGCCTTCGCTGCTGCCGCGCTACGTGATCAGCCGCGTCGGCGGATCGGACCTCAACACCGATCCGCACGCGGACAGCGGCGTCGCGGCTTTGATCGAGGGGCTGAACGCCCAAGGCTATTGGCCGGTGGAGATCCGCACCACCAGTCATCCGTATCGGGGCGAGGGGCCGCCGGCCCCGCCGCCGGGTTTCGTCGACCGCGGTCAGGTCGGGGACGATTGGGATACCTCGCCCTTCACCGAGGCACAGGGGCCGCTGGGCATTTCGACCGGGAGCTACATCAACAATATGGGCGTCCTCATCCGCTATCTGGCGACCGCGCAATGATCCGGCCGCTGCTGACGGTCATCCTCGCGCTGGCGCCGCTGCCTGCCGCTGCGCAGCAGGACTGGTACGCGCAGGACAGTTTCGTCCCCACCGAGCGCATCGCGATCGAAGTGCGCAATCCGCTGGGCGAGGCGCGAACCAACAGCCCGGTGACGATCCCCGCGAGCGCGCTGCCGATGCTGCGCGACGTACACGAGCTCTCGATCACCCTGGTCGATCCGCGGCTTCCCGGCATCGCCATGCCTTCGGTCGAGAAGCGTGCGCTCGAGGGTGCGCACGGGCAGCTTGCCGAGACCAATGGCCATGCCGTCGAATATCAGCTCGACGACCTCGACCAGGACGGGTTGTGGGACGAATTGTTCTTCATGGCCGATTTCGCGGCCGGAGAGACGCGGATCTTCTATCTCTATCTCGGCCATCAGCAGCGCGGCTGGAACCCGCACGGCACCCATGCCGGCATCGGCAGCTACATGCGCCATTCGGTGCCTTTCTGGGAAAGCACCAACATCGGCTGGAAGCTCTGGTACCCCACCGACATCGACATCTACGCCAAGCGCAAGCCGCAGCTGATGGCGCACCGGCTCTACACCGAGAATCTCGACGGCTATGCGGTCTCGCTGATCGATCCGGCGCTTGGGTCGGACATCATGGACGTGGCGGATTCGTTCGGCGGCGGCGGCATCGGCATGTTCGACGATCCCGCCGATCCCGATGCGGTGTCACGTCCTCGCTTCACGCCCAAGTCGCTCCCCGGCAATTTCAACGGCGGGCCGGTCTCCGATACCCGCTATGCGTTCAGCCTGATCGCCAACGGGCCGCTGCGCAGCATGGTGCGCATCAAGACCATGAACTGGAACAGCGGCCGTGGCCGTTACGAACTCGAGCAGACCTACACCGCCTATGCGCGGCAGGATTATTCCACTGCGCGCGTACGCTTCATACGCTTCGAGCCCGGCACGCCCGGTGCCCGGTTCGCGGTTGGCGTGCGCAGGCGCGGCGGCGAGACGCTCAAGGTGCAGAAGGGCGGGCTGGTGGTCACCGCCGCGCCCGAGATCATCCGCAATCCCGACGACCGCGAGGCCGTGCAGCCGAGCATGAAGGTCGATTATGCCGGCACGGCGCTGGTCGTCCGCGACGTCTACAATCCCGAGTACGTCTTCTCGGCGGCGCGCGGCGGCAATCACCTGATGCGCATCGCGCCCGACGCCGATCGCAGCTTCGAATATCTGATCGCGGCGGGCTGGAGCGAAGGCGCGGGGCCGAAGACGCCTGAGCAATTCGCCACCTATGTCGAGAAGGCGGCGCGCGAATATAACGCGCCGATCGCGCTGTCGGCAGTGAGGCCGCAGCGCAAGGCGGCGAGCGCCAGGTGATTGCGTGCCTGAGCGTCCCCGACGTCTTCAGCGACATGGACGGTAACGAGTCGCCGGGCCTACGGTCGTGCAGCGGTGCTCCTAAAGCGGCTGCCCAAGGATTGCTTCGACCTCGCTGCGATAGGTCCGGCTCATCATCAGTCGAGTGCCATTCTTCAGCATCACTTCAAACTCGCCATGCGAGCGACGCTCGAGAAGTGCGATCGATCTGACATTGACGATGTATGACCGGTGGATCCGAACGAACCGGAAGGGGTCCAGCCGGCTCGCGACCGCGGCGAGGCCGGCGCGGTAAAGAAACGCATCACCCTTCGAATGCACGGTGACATAGACTCCGGCCGCTTCGATCCAGTCGATGTCCTCGGTCATGACAAGGCGGGTCGCGTCCCGTGCCTTGACGGCCATCCAGTCCCA
Source organism: Sphingomonas sp. (assembly GCA_035538975.1). Taxonomy (GTDB): domain Bacteria; phylum Pseudomonadota; class Alphaproteobacteria; order Sphingomonadales; family Sphingomonadaceae; genus Sphingomonas. The sequence goes on from DATLJJ010000506.1 coordinate 3,884, forward strand.
GATCTCTCCGGGTCGCGCCCGCTTCGCGACCAGCCCGAGCACCTCGGGACCGAAAGCGTCGATGCCGTTCGCGCCGGTCCGGGGATCGCGTAGCCGCTCCTTCACGCGCTCCATCGTGCGCGCGTAGCGCCGGTCGCTGAACGGCTTGAGCAGATAGTCCACCGCTTCTGCTTCGAACGCGCGGATGGCGAATTGATCATAGGCGGTGACGAAAACGGTAAGCGGCATGTGCTTGGGGTCGATCGCCTCCACCACGCCGAAGCCGTCGACACCCGGCATCTGGACATCGAGAAACACGATGTCCGGCCGTTTTTCCTTGATCATTTCGATCGCCGATACGCCGTGCTCCGCGGTGAGGATCGTGGCGACCTCGCGATCCCTGGCGAGCAGATCGGCTATTCGCCTGCGTGCCGGCGCCTCGTCGTCGACCACCAGCGCACAAAGGGAGTTAGGACAGGGCGGCACGTGCCTCGGCTCCCATCCGGTGGAGGGGAATTCGGATCGCAACCTCGGTACCGGAGCCCGGACGCCGCGAGACGGTGAAATCATGGGCGCCCGGCTCCGGATAGAGCGTCTGCAGGCGTTCGCGCGTCACTCCGATTCCAAGGCCCGCCGAGGTTTCGATCGTCCATTGCGGCGGCAGGCCGACGCCATTGTCGAGCACCATAACGTGCAGCTGGTCGCCGATCTGCTCCGCCGAGACGAAAATCTTTCCGCCCGACATGCGTCCCTCGAGCCCATGTCGGATCGCGTTCTCGACCAGCGGCTGGAGGAACATCGACGGCACCATCGCGGAGAGAGTCGCCGGGCCCGCCTCGACCCGGATCTCGATCCGCTCGCCGAAGCGCAGCTTTTGAATGGCGAGGTAATGATCGAGCAGCGCGAGCTCCTGCGCCAGCGTGATCTCCCTGCTCCCCTGATACTCGAGCGATTGCCGGAGCAGCGCTGCGAGATCCTCGATCATCTCCCGAGCGAGCACGGGATTTTCGGCAAGCTCGGACGAGATGGCGTTGAGGGTGTTGAACAGGAAATGAGGTTCGAGCTGGAGGCGGAGCGCGTTCAGGTGGGATTCGACCAGGCGTTTCTCGACCCGCGCCAGCTCTACCTGGCTGCTGAGGTAGCGGTTATAATATTTGATCGCCTGAAGCACGCCGACGATCGCGCAATAAGTGCCCCAGCCGGCGAGATAGAAGTAGATGGCGAATTCGGCGCTTCGGAGCGGATTCCACCAGATCGCGCTGATCGGGTAAAGGATCAGCCCGGTGAGGCAGGCGTGCGCGACGCTGAACGGTATGCTCAGCGCCAGATGCGCGGCGGCGATACGAACGACGCTCTGATAGGCCGAGGTGAGCTTCCGATCGACTAGCAATACCGCCGGCGTGAGCAGCGCCCAGGTCCAGGCTTCGACAAATTTGCCGATCGTCTCGGTCCATTTGAAGCCGTCGAGCATGTCCGGAACGGCGATGAATACGCCGACGGCCGTCCACAGCAGGAAAATCAGAACCGCGGGCATCAGCTTCATGCGTCCGAAGCTTTCGCGGGACATCGCCTCGGACGCGTAGAGCAGTCCCATGGGGTGCGGTCGGTCGGACACCGGCGCGGACTTGAATGAG
>DATLJJ010000507.1:0-12655 GCA_035538975.1 Sphingomonas sp.
CCGGTCATCCACGCCTCGACACCCTGGCTCAGCGCCAGATCCTCGAAGGCGACGCGGAAAGCCGCGCAGGCGGTGTCCACTTCGGCGAGCAGGACGGCATCGGCCTCGTCAGCCCTCCCCTCCTCGACATGGCCGTCGCAATTCTTGGCGATGAACGCGAGCGTGCGCTGAGCGAGGTTGCCGAAGCTGTTGGCGAGATCGGCATTGGCGCGCGTGACGATCGCCTCGTCGCTGAACGTCCCGTCCTGCCCGAAGCTGACGTCGCGCAGCAGGAAATAGCGAAGCGCATCGACGCCATAGAGCTCGGCGAGCGCCATCGGATCGACCACATTGCCGACCGATTTGGACATCTTCTCCCCGCGATTGAGCAGGAAGCCATGGCCGAACACCTGCCGCGGCAGGGGGAGGTTGGCGGACATGAGGAAGGCCGGCCAATAGACTGTGTGGAAACGGACAATGTCCTTGCCGATCAGGTGAATGTCGGCGGGCCACCAGTTCTCGAAGCGCTCGGAGTCGTCGGGATAGCCCGCGCCGGTAATGTAGTTGGTCAGCGCGTCGACCCACACGTACATCACATGGCCCGGACTGTCGGGCACCGGCACGCCCCAGTCGAAGCTGGTGCGGCTGACCGACAGATCCGCGAGCCCGCCCTCGACGAAGCGCAAGATCTCGTTGCGCCGGCTCTCCGGGCGGATGAAATCCGGGTTGGCGGCGTAGAAATCGAGCAGCGGCTGCTGGTATTTCGAGAGCTTGAAGAACCAGGTTTCCTCGGCCGTCCACTCGACGGGAGTTCCCTGCGGCGAAAGCTTCTGCCCCCCTTCCCCTTCGACGAGTTCATTCTCTTCGTAGAAGGCCTCGTCGCGGACCGAATACCAGCCCTCGTAGCGATCGAGGTACAGGTCACCGGCATCCGCCATGGCACGCCAGATCGCCTGGCTCGCCTCGTAATGCCGGGCCTCGGAGGTGCGAATGAATCTGTCGAATGAAATATCCAGTTTGTCCGCCATATCACGGAAATATCCAGACATTTCGTCCGCAAGAGCACGCACGTCCATACCCCGCGCACGTGCCGTCTGCACCATTTTCAGCCCATGCTCGTCGGTGCCGGTCTGAAAGAAGACGTCGCGCCCGTGCTGGCGCTGGAAGCGCGCGATTACGTCGGCAGCGATCATCTCATAGGCATGGCCGATGTGCGGCCGGCCGTTGGGATAATGGATCGCAGTGGTGATGTAGAAGGGGTCGGCCATGCGCGCGCTTTACGGGTGCGGCGGAGCCGTAGCAACCTCAGCGCCGCGCAAGCCGCGCGATCAATCCGGACATTTCGAATACCGTCGCGCCGGCATCGAGCGAAAGGCCGACGGCCGCGCCGCCCAGCTCACGCGCCGCAGCATAGGCGTCGAGCGCCGTGCGAAGCGCCTCGCCCGACAGGTTCCTGGCGCGCTCGGCAATGAAGCTCGGCGCACGTTCGAGGAACGCTTCGTAGCGCGGCTGCGCAACCTTGGGCCCCAGCAGCTTGGCGAGCCGCCCGCGGATCGCATTGGAGGGATCGCCGGTTTCGGCCAGCGCCGTCATCTCTGCTTCAAGCGCGGCGATATCGAGTCCTGCAAAGTGCAGTGCCCGACCGGGGGAACCCTCCCCTGCCCGCACCAGCGCGTCGATCTCGCCCGGCGTCGCGTCGGGAAGCTCGGCGCGCACGATCTGCGCCACCTGTGCGTCTGTGAGCGGCTCGAACCGCAGCAGCCGGCAACGCGAACGGATGGTGGGCAGCAAGCGCCCGGGCGCATGGCTCACCAGCAGGAAGATCGTACCCGCCGGCGGCTCCTCGAGGCTCTTGAGCAGTGCGTTGGCGCCCGCGCGCTCGAGATCGTCGATCGCGTCGATTACGATCACGCGCCGCTCCGAAAGCGCGGGCTTGGTCGCGAACAGCGCCTGCAGGCTGCGGACCTGCGCAATGGTGATCGATCGCGCCAGCGCCTCGTCGGGCTTGTCGGGATCCTTTGGAAGGCGGATGAGCGCGCGATAATCGGGATGCGCGCCCGCATCGATCAGATGTGCGGTACGCGTGCCGTCCGGCACGTCCCAACCGGGAGAAAGCCTCTCAGGCTCGGCCGCCTCGGCGAGCATGCGCAACGCCGCAATGCGCGCGAAGCTGCCCTTCCCCACCCCTTCGGGGCCCGCGATCAGCCAGGCATGGTGCAGCGCGCCGCTCGCCATCGCGGCCGCCAGCGCCTCGCGGGCGGGTTCATTGCCGATAAGGAGCATGGGCCGTCATAATAATCCTCCCCCTGCAGGGGGAGGATTATGCCTCACGCGAACAGCGACCAGAAGCCGAGCCAGATTCGGCGGAAGAAGCCCGCCTCGCCAACATCGGTTTCGGCAACCAGCGGCAGCGTCTGCGTGGGCATGCCGGGGGTCTCGACAACGAGGTCGGCGATGTGGGCGCCGGCCTTGATCGGCGCCTTGACCGGGCCCTGATAGACGATCTTGCCCTGCATCTGCGGCGAAGTGCCCGCGGGCACGGTAGCGTTCAGGTCACGCGGCGCGACTACGCCCACGGTGCCCGATCCGCCGCCCTGCACTTCGACTTCGCCAATCCGGCGCCCCTTGGAAGCGATCGGCCGCGCCTTCCACGCGCGGAAGCCCCAGTCCATAAAGCGCACCGATTCCGCGGCGCGGCCATTGTAGGAGTCGAGCCCGGCGACCACCATCACGAGCCGGCGGCCGTTCTGCTCGGCCGACCCGGTGAAGCCATAACCGGCCTCCTCGGTGTGACCGGTCTTGAGCCCGTCGGCGCCCTGCACCTTGCCGAGCAGCGGGTCGCGGTTCGCCTGGCTGATGGCGGCGCCGGCGCCCAGCGTCTTGCCCCAGGTGAAGCTCGGCAGCGAGTAGAACTGCTTGTAGAGCTGCGGATGATCCTGGATCGTCGCCTTGGCGAGATGCGCAAGGTCGCGCGCGGTCACATAAGTGCGGCCTTCGTCGGGCCAGCCGTTCGAATTGCCGAAGTGGCTGTTGGTCAGCCCCAGCCGCTGCGCCTGCTGGTTCATCAGGTTGGCGAAGGCTTCTTCCGTCCCCGCGACACCCTCGGCGAGCACGACGCAGGCGTCGTTGCCCGAGAGCGTGACGATGCCCTTGAGCAGGTCGGAGACGGTCGGCCGCTCGCCGACCGCCAGGAACATCGTCGATCCCTGCGAATGCCACTTCTTCCAGGTTTCGGGGCGCACCTCGATCTGCTGGTCGAGCTTGATCTCGCCCTTCTTGAGCAGGTCGAAGACGACATAGACCGTCATCATCTTGGCCATGGAGGCCGGCGGGATGCGGCGGTCGGCGTCCTTGGCATAGAGCACCGCGCCCGAGGACAGATCCTCCATATAGGCGATCGGCGCAGGCGTATCGAAGGGCGGCGCGGCGGCCGTCGTCGGGAAGGCGACGGCAATGGCCAGGAGCGAGGCGGCGATCAGCTTCTTCATGGGTCTTCGGGGTCCCCGGGTTACGCGTTGTTCACGGCAGGACGCGCGCGTCTTTATAACCCGCGCGTGCGGCCCTTGCCCGCGCCTGCTCCGCCTCCTGCCGCGTGGCGAAGGGGCCGAGCTGGACGCGATGAAGGCCTCCGCCCTGCTTTACGAAGCCCCCCATGGCTTTCGCAAGCGCTTGTGCATTGCCGGCGTTCGAAAGTGCCGCGATCTGCACCGAATAACGCCCCTTTGCGGCTGGTGCGGGCGGCGGCGTGGGTTCGGGACGCCGGGCGGGTGGCCTGGGTGCCGCCTCGGCGGGTCGAACAGGCGTCGCAGTCGGGAGCGGTGGCGTGGCGGCGGCGACGACCGGCAAGCGCTTGCGGAGCGGATTGAGCAGCACCGGCGGCGTATCGGGCCGATCTCCCGCGGGGCGACCGGCATTCAGCGCCGTCATATCGGGCGGCGTGGCGCTCACTTTGCGAACGCGCACCGGAACCGGCTGCGGCGCGTCGGCATGGCCCAGCTGGCGCGCGGCGCCCGTGGAAAGCTCGGCGACACGGCCGGAGGCGGGAGCCGGCCCGGCCGCGACAAGCGCCAGGATCGTGCGCCCGGTGGCCAGCGACGTGACCTCGACCACGCTGCCGGGCATCAGCGTGCGATGCGACACCGTCACGCCCTGCCCCTCACCGCCGACGCCGGCATAGCCGACCTCGTCATACCGCGACTCCACTCCGCTCCGCCCGGACGTGGCGCGCGGCCCCGTGGCGCCGGTGGTCGGATCCGCCCCGGCATCGGGACGGGAATAGACGAGCTGCGGCTGGGCGCGCTCGGCAGGGATGTTCGATTGACTCCACGCCTCGCCGGAACCGGCAAGGAGGAGAAGAGCAGCGACTGCGCTAGCGTTCCACTTCATCGGCCAACAGGCCTACCGACAAAGCGTAAAAATTCGAGCAATTGTAGTCGAGGATCACGCGATAATTGCCGGTGAGCAGATAAGCGGTCTTCCCCGGCCCATCCGGCTCGAGCAAAGTCGCCTGGACATTGTCGGCAGGCCAGCCGCGCATGACCGGCGTCACACCGAGCGCGCGCCACTCGGCGATCGTCTTCCAGCGGCTGTGGCGTTCGTGGACGCGCGGGCACCGCGGGGAGACGGTCCGGTTGGTGAGCGTCCCCCGGTCGAAACCCGCGGGGACGCGGACGGCGAACCCCCAGGGTTGCCCGGGCCGCCAGCCGGCGTTGACGAAGTAATTGGCGATCGAGGCGAGCGTGTCTGCCTCGCTGTTCCAGATGTCGGCCATGCCGTCGCCGTCGCCGTCGACTGCCAGCCGCAGATAGACGCTCGGCAGGAACTGCGGCCCGCCGAACGCGCCCGCCCAGCTCCCCACCAACTTCGAACGCGGGACGCCGCGGTCGATCATCTTGAGCGTCGCGATGAACTCGCCTTCGAAAAGGTCGCGGCGGCGCCCCTCATAGGCCAGGCTCGCCAGCGCGCGCGGCAAATCGAAATTGCCCATCACGCGGCCGTAGTTGGTCTCGTGCCCCCAGATCGCGACCATGACCGATTCGGGAACCCCGGTCTCGCGCTCGATCCGGGCGAGCCGCGATCGCTGGCGCTGATAGGCCGCCCTGCCCTGCGAGATTCGCGCGGCATCGACGTGGCGCACGCGATAAGGCTCGAACGGCGAGATCGGCGCATTGGGCCGGCTCTCCGGCTGCTGCCGGTCGAGCTCGACGACGCGCGAATTGAAGGTGAGCGTGGGGATCACCGAATCGATCGTGCGCCGGCTGACGCCCTGCGCCGCGGCGCGGCTGGCGACGGTGCGCAGATAGGATTGAAAGCCCGTTTCGTCCTGCGCCGCCGCGGGAGCCCAGGCAGGCGACGCCATCGCCACTGCCGCTACCACTGCACCCAACTTGCCGAACGCGAGACGCCACACCGCCATGCGCCTTGTGTGCCACAGGCCGGCGCACTGCTGAACCCCTTGCGTGAGAAAATCTGTCGGCCGCTCACCAGCCCTTGCGCTTCGCTGCCTGTGCGGGATAGCGGGGTTGCAGCGGAGAGGTGGCCGAGTGGTTTAAGGCAGCGGTCTTGAAAACCGCCGTGGGTGCAAGCCCACCGTGGGTTCGAATCCCACCCTCTCCGCCAGCATCGCGCCTCGCTAGCGCGGAAGAAGCCGCCACATCGCCCCGGCCACACCGCCGCCACCCACGCTCAGCGGCGGGCTGTCGCGGTTGCCGTCGATCCTGAGCACCAGCGCCGTGCTGAGCGCCGAGCGCGGCTGGCGGGGCTTGCGGTGGTCGTCCAGCGTGTCGCGGACCGCGCGTCCCGCGCCCTGCCCCAGCGCTACCGAAGGATCGCCGGGGACCCGCTCGTCACGCCGCTGCCGGTTCACCTCGCCCCCGGTGCGAAGATCCACGCGCGTAGGAGCGAGCGGCGCGGAACGTACGGGAAGCGCGAAGGGTATCGGTCGCAGGGAGGCTGCGCGCCCCTTCCCCGTGCCGGAACCCGCATCGACGAGCGGTACCGCGCGCGCCTCGGTGACGAGGGCGACGGGCTTCCGCTCGCCAGCCAGCGCCGGCAGCGCCGACGCGGTGAGTAAAAGGGCACAGCCGAACAGCTTCGTGCGCATCACTGGGTCCCTCAGTGAAGTAACGAGCATGACCTGTTTGCGGCGGCCGCGCAACGGCCGTCACACGCACTGAACGCACCAATCCAGCATTCGGACGTAAGCGGCTGAAAAAAGGAGCGTGGGCGCCCCTAAACGGAAAGGCGGGCCGCTCCGCTGCCGGAGGACCCGCCTTCTCTGGATCGTAGCGAAGCCGCCCCCGTCCGGGAAGCGGCCCTGCCCGATTACTTCTTGCCGAGCGAGAGCCCGCCGAAGCGCTTGTTGAAGCGCGCGACCTGGCCGCCCTGATCGAGCAGGCGCTGGGTGCCGCCGGTCCAGGCGGGGTGCGCCAGCGGGTCGATGTCGAGCTGCATCGTGTCGCCTTCCTTGCCCCAGGTGGAGCGGGTCTCGAACACGGTGCCGTCGGTCATCTGCACCTTGATCATGTGGTAATCGGGATGGGTATCTTTCTTCACGATCAATTCCTTGGGAAAAGCCGCCGGTTTCCGACCGGCAGCGGACGCGCGCGGTTAGCAGAGGGAGGCTGCGAAGGCAACCTCCCCTTCCTGTCGCGGTTCTTCGGTTCTCAGGCCTTGGGCGGGTCCGCGATCATCGCAGTGAACTCGCACTCGGTCGCCACATCGTCGCCCAGGTACGCCTTGCCCGCGAATTTGCAGACGCGTGCGCGCTTCTGGACGAATTCGACCTCGAGCCGGAGGAGCACCCCCGGTTCGACGGGCTTGCGGAACTTCACGCCGTCGATCGACATGAAATAGACGAGCTTGCCCGATCCAGCGAGGCCGAGGCTTTCCACGGCGAGCACGCCCGCCGCCTGGGCGAGCGCCTCGACCTGGAGCACGCCGGGCATGATCGGCCGCCCGGGGAAATGCCCCTGGAAGAATTCCTCGTTCATCGAGACCGCCTTGATCGCGACGATCCGCTGGTCGACGATGAGTTCCTCGACCCGGTCGACCAGCAGCATCGGATAGCGGTGCGGAAGCGCCGCCATCACCCGCCCGATATCGAGCGGGCCGATGTTGGCGCCTCCGGTCACTTCCTCGCTCAACGCGGCTCTGCCGGCTTGGCCGGCTGGGTCGGGGGAGCGCCGGCCTGCTGGCCCTGCGCAGCGCGCTGCTGGGCGGCAGCGGCCTGGTAGGAGCGGATCTGCGCGATCTGCTGCTGGATCGCCAGCGTCTCGCGCGCGGGCTGCCAGTTGGCCGGCGGCTGGATGCTCACCGTCGGCGAAGCCTTGTCGATCTCTGCGGCGATCGCCTGGCTGATGTCGACCGAGTCGGGCGCATAGATGAACGCCTCGGGCGAGAGCACGACGTTGATCTTGCGCGCGTTCACTACGGCCAGCTGCGCGGCTTCATAGCGCTGCAGGATCGATTCGATCGCGAACAGCTCGGCGCGCGCCGCCGGATTGCCCAGGCGGACCATGTCGTTCTGCGCGTTGGTCTGCGCGGTCTGGATCTTCTGCAGCGTCGGGCTCTTGGCGGTCTGCGCGCTCTGGAGCTCGGCGTCGGAGACCTGGCCGTCCTTGTTGGTGTCGAGCTGGTCGCGCAGCGGCTTCATCTCGGTCTCGAGCGCCTGACGGCGCTGTGCGAGCTGCTCGAACGCGGCCTTGTAGGTGGTCGCGATCTGCTGCTCGGCGGCGCCGAACGCCTTGGTGCTGGCAACCACGCGAACATAGTTGGCCGAGGCGATGCCGCCAACCTGGGCGTTAGCCGGTGCCGCGAACGCGAACGCCACGGGCGCGGCGATCATCGCGGCAAGAACATGCTTCCTGGTAGTCATCAGAACTGGGTCCCTACATTGAAAGTAACAAGCTTGGTGTCGTCGCCCTTATCGTGGAGCAGCGCCTTTGCGACGTCGATGCGGAGAGGTCCGAACGGCGAGTTCCAGTTCACGCCGAAGCCGACCGAGAGGCGCGGACGCGCCGAGTCGCCGACGAAGCGCTCGAAGAACGGCGCCGTCGGGACGTTGTAGATGGTGTTGATCGAAGTGCCGATGCAGTTGGTCGGTGTCGTGCCGAAGCCGATGCTGCAGGGCGTGGAAGACTGGGCGCCCGTCGTCGGATCGGTGAAGATGAAGAGCTGGTTGCCGCTCGCATCCTTGATGAAATTGTCCTTGGGCAGCAGCGTCGGCGATCCGTCCGCGTTGAAGACCGGGTTGCCGCTCGAGTCGGTCAACTGCTGGAAATCGATCGTCCTGCCCGGCCGGGTGATACCGAACAGCCCGCCCGCCTGGACGAAGATCGACGGCCTCAACCCCATCTCGGCCGCGCCTGCTCCGAGCGGAATCTCGAGTTCGGCCTTGGCCAGATAATAGGCCTTGCCGCCCAGCGCGTCGTCCATGATCTGGTCGCGGTCGGTGACCAGCATCTGCGTACCCGCAAGGGGATCGCCGGTGTAGGTGAAACGCTGCACGCGCGGTCCCACGCCGCGGATGTCGAAGCCGCGGAACTGCGGTTCGCCAAGGTAGAAGCGATCGGTGATGCGCACCGGATCGACACCGGGGCCCTTGTCGCCTTCCAGGCTGTGGATGTAGCCGCCCTCCGCCGAAAGCGAGAAGATGAAGCCGCTGCCGACGTTCCAGTATTTATCGCCGTCCACCCGCGCGCGCAGATAGCGGACGTCGCCGCCCAGTCCGGCGAAGTCGACGCCCAGGCTCAGTCGCTGGCCGCGCGTCGGGCGCAGCCTGCTGTTGAGGCTGTCGTAGATCAGCGACACGCCCAGAAGCGAGGTCAGGCGCTTGCCCACCGCTTCACAATAATAGCGGCCCGCCTTGAGCGGATCGCACTCGAGCGTGCCGTTGCCGTCGATGTCCGAGTAGAAGCTCGACTTGTCGAGGCTGACGTCGTCCTGCATCAGCGTGTAGCGGCCCGACAGCGTCCAATATTCGGTGAGCGGCATGCCGGCGACGAGCTGGAAACCCGTCGAGATCTGGCTGTACGTCGTGTTGCGGTCGCTGCCGATGTAGTTGAACGCGTTATAGTCGCGGCGGAAGATCGTGCCGCCCAGCGCGACATTGGTGTCGAACAGATAGGGTTCGGTGAAGCCCAGCTCGACCGACTTCGAATAGCTCGAATAGTCGACCGAGGCGGAAAGCGTCTGCCCCATGCCGCGGAAGTTGCGCTGGCGGACCGCCGCCTGAAGGATGAAGCGTTCGAGGCTCGAGAAGCCCGCCGACAGCGTCAGCTCGCCGTTGGGCCGTTCCTCGACGTTCGCGGCGAGCACGATGCGGTCCGGCGACGAGCCTTCCTTGCGCTCGATCTCGAACTTGTCCTGGAAGTAGCCGAGCGAGTTGATGCGGTCTTGCGAGCGCTTGACCAGGAAGGTGTTGAACGCGTCGCCCTCCGCCAGGCGGAATTCGCGGCGGATCACCTTGTCCTGCGTCACGCGATTGCCGGTGATCTCGATCCGCTCGACATAGGTGCGGTTCGTCTCGGCGATGTTGAAGTTGATCGACATCGTGAGCGCTTCGCGGTCGCGCTGGAAATCGGGCTGCACATTGGCGAAGGCATAGCCGAACGCGCCAGCGGTCTCGCTCAGCTGCTCGACCGTGTCCTCGACGGCCTTGGCGTTGTACCACTGGCCTTCCTTGATCGGTAGCGCGCTGGCCAGCTTCTTCTCGTCGAAGTCGCGGATGCCGCTGTCGACGGTGACCGGGCCGAACTTATAGCGCGGGCCTTCCTCGACCACATAAGTGATGATGAAGTCGCGCTTGTCGGGGGTCAGCTCGGCGACAGCGCTGATCACGCGGAAATCGGCATAGCCCTCGGTCAGGTAGAACTGGCGCAGCTTCTGCTGGTCATAGGCCAGCCGGTCCTGGTCGTAGCTCGTGTTCGAGCTCATCAGGTGCCAGATGTTGGCGGTCTTGGTCGCCATCTCGCCGCGCAGCTTCGAGTCCGAGAAGACTTCGTTGCCGATGATGTTGATCTGGCGGACCTTGGACTTCGGCCCCTCGTTGATCTCGAAGATCACGTCGACGCGGTTCTGGTCGAGGCTCACCATCTTGGGCTCGACCGTCGCGGCGAAGCGGCCCTGGCGACGATAGAGCTCGATGATGCGCGCGATGTCGGCGCGCACTGCAGTGCGGGTGAAGATCTGGCGCGGCGCCAGCTTCACTTCCTTCTGAATCTTGTCCTGCTTGAGCCGCTTGTTGCCCTCGAAAATCACGCGGTTGATCACCGGGTTCTCGCGGATGCGGATCACCAGATCGCCGGTCTCGACACCCTCGATCGCCACGTCGGCGAGCAGGTCGGAAGCGAGCAGGTCCTTGATCGCCTGGTCGATCGACTCGTTGGTGTAGGTCTCCCCGGTGCGCAGCCGGGTGTACGAAAGCACCGTCTCCGGCTCGATGCGCTGCGATCCCTCGACTCGCAACGAGCGGATCGTGCGGACCTGCTGCTGCGGCACCTCCACGGGGGCCACCTGTACCGGCGCTGCCGGTGCGGGCTGGGCGGGCGCGGTCTGCGCGTGCGCGATCCCCGAGAGCATGGTGCCCGCGAGAAGGGTGGCCGTTGCGCGTACGCCGAGAGTGTTTGCCTTGATATTCACATCCCACCCCAAAGTCGGATTTCGAGTTCTGCCGCTGCCCAAGCGACGCCGGACGTACGCCCCTGCCTTAACCGCATCAGCCGATCAACCCGGCCAGATTCCTCCACACGCCGAAAGCGCCGAGATCGTTCAACGTCACCAGCAGCATCAGCGCAAGAATAGCGATCAGACCACCCCGGAAGGCCCATTCCATTACCTGTGGCTCCACCGGGCGGCGACGCACGGCTTCCACTGCGTAGAACAGAAGATGCCCGCCATCCAGCACCGGGACTGGCAATAGGTTGATGAATCCGAGATTAATCGAGATGAGCGCGATCAAAAACACGAACTCGGTCGGTCCCATCGCGAGACGTTCGCCTGAAACCTGTGCGATCTTCAGCGGCCCGCCGAGCTCGGCGACCGAACGGCGTCCGGTGATGATCTGGCCCAATCCGTCGAGCGTCATCCGCACGATGTCGCGCGTCGTCTCCAGCCCAACCAGCGGCGCCTCGAGCAGCCCGACGCGCTCCAGCACAGGATCCGCCGCGCCGATGCCGAGCCGTCCGATACGGAATTCGTTGCCGAACCGGTCCCTCTCGACACGCTCGCCGATCACGGCATCCACAGCATGCGCCTCGCCGTCGCGCTCGAATTCGATCCGCACCGGTTCGTTGGGCCGCAGCTGCGTATATTCGACCATGTCGCCATAGGTGGCAACCGTGCGTCCGCCCAGCGCCGTGATGCGATCGCCCGCCTGAAGCCCCGCTGCCTCGGCCGCGCTCCCCGGGAGGATGCTCCCTGCCGTGCTCGGCGTCCGATTCACGCCGAAGACCAAAGCAAAGGCCGAGAGAATCAGCACCGCGATCAGGAAATTCGCCACAGGCCCTGCGGCAACGATGATCGCGCGCTGCCACAGCGGCTTGGACTGGAAGGTCTGCGCCCGCTCCTTTGCCGGCAACGCGAGCCATTCGGGCGAGGGCTGGCTCGCCGGGTTCATGTCGCCGGCGAAGCGGACATAGCCGCCCAGCGGTAGCCAGCCGAACTTCCAGCGCGTGCCGCGGCGATCGGTGAAGCCGGCCACCTCGCGGCCGAATCCGATCGAGAATTCCTCGGCCTTCACGCCGAACCAGCGTCCGGCGAGATAATGTCCCATCTCGTGGAGGAAGACGAGCGGCCCGATCACCAGCGCGAACGCGAGGACGGTGAGCAGGATACCGGGCGATTCGATCAAACGACGCAGTCCTTCACACGCTCCGCCGCATACGCCCGCGCCTCGGCATCGATTGCCAGCACGGCGTCGAGCGAGTCCGGAGCCGCCGGATCATAGCGCGCCAGCGTATCGGCAACGATTGCGGCAATTTCAAGAAAGTTGACGCGCCCGGCAAGGAATGCCGCGACTGCGACTTCATTGGCGGCGTTGAGGATCGCCGGCCTCGCCCCGCCCGCCTCCAGCGCCTGCCGCGCCAGCGTCAGCGCGGGGAAGCGCTCGGGGTCGGGCGCGGCGAAGTCCAGCCTGCCCACCGCCGCCAGGTCGAGCGGCGTGCACGGCGTCTCCATCCGCTCGGGCCAGGCGAGCGCATAGGCGATCGGCGTGCGCATGTCGGGCGTACCGAGCTGCGCCAGCACCGATCCGTCGACATATTCGACCATCGAATGCACGACTGACTGGGCATGGACGAGCACGTCGAGTTGCTCGGGCCGCACGGGGAACAGGTGATAGGCCTCGATCAGCTCGAGTCCCTTGTTCATCATCGTCGCCGAATCGACCGAAATCTTGGCGCCCATCGACCAGTTGGGATGCGCCACGGCCTGCGCCGGCGTGATGCCGCGCATCGCCTCGATCGGCGTCTCGCGGAACGGCCCGCCGCTCGCGGTCAGGATGATCCGGCGCACGCCCCGGGGTGCAGTACGGTCGAGGCACTGGAAGACGGCATTGTGCTCCGAATCGACCGGAAGCAGCGTAGTGCCGTGCGCCTTGGCCGCCGCGGTCATCACGTCGCCCGCCGAGACCAGCGCCTCCTTGTTGGCGAGCGCTACCGTGCCGCCCGCCTCGAGC
>DATLJJ010000508.1:0-4560 GCA_035538975.1 Sphingomonas sp.
CACAGGTCATAGCCGCGCAGCCGGTCGGTCGCGCTCGGCTGCATCACGCTGTACGGCCGATAGCCTTCGCTGCGATTGTAGGATGCATAGGCGATGAATCGGTGCGCCCCGACGCCGCCGCGGGCATAGCCGTCGATGCTGGTGCCGGCGAAGCTGTCGACGCTCGCGTTCAACTGTCCGCCGAATTCCTCGCTGAAGCTGCGGGTCACCACGTTGATCACGCCGGCCACCGCCTGGGTGCCGTAGAAGAGGCTTTCGCCGCCCTTCAGCACCTCGACTCGCTCGATCATGCTTGCCGGGAGGGTGTCGTTGGGCGAGGTGCTGTTATAGAGGCGGTTGTTGATGCGGACGCCGTCGACGGTCCAGAGCACGTCCTGCGTGCGCGATCCCTGCAGCGACAGGTCGACATAGCTGAACGGGCCCGAGCCGGGTACGATATAGAGCCCGGGCACGCCCCGGAGCGCGCCGGCGAGGTCGACCTCGCCGCGGTTGCGGATCTGCTCTTCGGTCACGGTCTCGATATCGCTGCCGTAGCGCGCAAGCTCCTGCGGCAACGTGGTCTCGAGGCTTTCGCCGGTGACGACGATCTCGTCGTCGCGCTCCTCGGCCTGGGCGGCGAGGGGCAGGAGCGTGGCCGCTATGCCGAGCAGCGCGGCAGGACGCCGTCTCATCTTCATATTCCGATCAATGCTGGAAGCGTGGATCGAATTTCGGATCGTAGCGAGCATGGCACGCGTCGCAGGCAGCGTCGAGCTTCTCGCCCGCCGCGAAGAACGCCTCCTTGTCATGCTTCTCGGCGGCCTTCGCCGCCTCGCGCGCGATCCGGCGCACTCCGATCACGGCCTTGTCCCATTCGGCCTCGGGCACTCTGCGGCCGGGAACGAGCAGCGTATTGGTGACTTCGGCCAGCGTGAGCGCGGCGCCCTCGGCCTTTTCCCATTCCGCGTCGTCCTTGGGGAAGAGCGAGTGCTCGCCCTTCGCGTCGACCTCAAATCCCTGTCGTTCCCAGATGCCCTCGGCCGAATATTGGACGACATGCGCCATCAGCTCCTGCATCGACAGGCCCGCATCGAAGGGCACCTCGCCGCCGGTCGGAGCGGGCGCCGCGCCCTGTTCCTTCGCGGTCGAGGATCCGCCGCAGCCCGCAACGACAAACAGCAGCGCGAACGCGGCGCTACGCCGAATCGCCCCGATCACAGGCGCGACCGGAAGGAGAAGACCAGCGTTCGCGGCGCGCCCCAGGTCACCGTCTGCCCGGCACTGTTCGACCAGCTGCTCGCGCTGGTGTGGAATTCGGCGTCGAACAGGTTGCGAACCAGCGCCGATACTTCCCAGCTACGGTCTTCCGCCCCGAAGCCGACGCCCAGATTGGTGACGTTGAAGGCGTCCTGGTAGGTAAAGGCAGCGTGGCTGTCGCTCAGGAAATAGCCAGAGCGGTAGGTGTTGTTGAACGTCACCCGGCCAAGGTAGCCACCGAGCGGCGCGCTGTAGTTGAAACCATAGCTCAGCGTCAGCTTGGGCACCCCGGTGACCTGCTCGCCTTTCAGATCGAAGAACCGCGTGGCGGCGATCTCGGGCACCTGGGCGAGCCACTGGGTTTCGTATTTCGCCAGATTATACGCGCCGGCGAAGTCGATGCTCAGACGGCGATCGGGGCGGAACAGCGCCTGCAGCTCGACACCCTTGGCGCCGATCCGCTCGACATTGCCCCAGGCGCTGATGACGCTCCCCGGCCGACGCGGATCGTCGCGCTGCCACGATGCCTGATAGTTCTTGATCTTCGTCCGATAGGCATTGACGTTGAGCTGCAGCATCCGATCGAACAGCGCGCTCTTGATGCCGAGCTCGATGTCATAGGTCTGCTCGGGCTTGATCTGGGTCTCGGTCGCGGTCTCGTCGGTCGCGAAGAAGATGAAGCCCGACTTCACGCCCTTGCCGAACGAGGAATAGAGCAGGATGTCAGGGGTGACGTCGTAGCTCAGCCCGACATTGTACGCGGTCAGGTCGGCTTCGATCGGATTGCCTTCCTTCCACGAAAAGGCAGGATCGATCTGCCCGTCGCGCACCGCCTGCGCCGCTGCGATCTGCGCCGGGCTGGCGCCAAGCGTCGCGCCGAGGACCGCGAGATTCTCGCCGGGACGGTCGAGCTCGTGCGAGACGCGATTGGTCTTCTTCTCATGCGTCTGGCGCACGCCGGCAGTGAAGGTAAAGCCGCGGGCGAAGCGCCAGTCGGCCTGGGCATAGGCGGCGAGGCTTTCGACCCGGGCATCGGTGACGCGCGAATTATAGACACCGTCGAGCGATTTCCGCAGGAGCTCGCGGCCCGCGCCGTTGGCGATCAGCGTGGTGAACTGGCTCGCGCTCGCGAACCAGGCGCCGGCGTCCTGCCCGTAATAGCTCGGGTCGTCGCTATAGACGCGGGCGTTCAGGTAATAGACCCCCGCCTGATAGTCGAAGGTCTGGCCGCCGGGCGACGTGACTCGCAGCTCCTGCGAGAATTGCCGGTTCCACAGCTGCTGGCCGCTGTTGCTGATGTACCAGGGGCCGAACTGGCCGCCATTCTTGATGTCGAAATTCTGGTAGCGATAGGCCGTGATCGAGGTCAGCGTATGGCCCGCGACCTGCCAGTCGAAGGTGCCCTGCAGGCCCCATTGATTGGTGATCTGAGGCCGCGCCTCTGAATTCTCGATATCGGTGGTGTTGAGCGGCGGCTGGTAGACGGTGCCGTCGGCATTGTGGAACCACGCCGATTTCTGCGCGAAGCGGCCGAGATAGCCATAGGTCGCGTAGCTGCCGACGGGGGTATAGGCGATCGGCGGCGTGAGCGGGCGCGGCGTCCCGTCGGCGTAGGTGGCGGGGCCGTTCGACACCAGAGTGTTGCCGGTGTTGACGCGCTCGTCCGAGCGCAGCTTGTCGAAGATGATCCGCGCGGTGAGGTTGGCGGTCGGCTTCCACAGCAGCTGGGCGCGGCCGGCCAGGCGGTTGGTCTCGCGCCACGTCTCTTTGGCATGGCCCATCGACTGATAGGTGTTGGTGTAGATGCCGTTGGTGCGATCGGCGACGAAGTTGACGCGATAGGCCAGCGTGTCGCCGATCAGCGGGCCGGTCGCCGAGAATTTGCCGCTGAGCGTGTCGAAGTCGCCGGCGAAGATTTCGAAGCTCTGCTGCTGCTCGAAGCTCGGCGCGCGGGTGACGATGTTGATGGCGCCGAGCGAGGAGTTCTTGCCGAGCAGGGTCCCCTGCGGGCCGTTCAGCACTTCGATGCGGTCGAGGTCGACATAGTCGGCCCAGGCCTGTCCCGAGTAATAGAGCGTCACGCCGTCGACGATCACCGCGACGCTCTGCTCCATCGAATCATTGGCGCCGCCGCGGCCGAGACCGCGGATCGACGGACTGACCTTGCGGGCGTTCTCGCCGGGGTTGTTGAGCTGCAGATTGGGGACGCGTGCGGGCAGATCCCAGATCGATCGGATGTCGTCGCGCTCGAGCGTCTCGCCGCCCAGCACGGTGACGGGGAGCGGCACGTCCTGCGCCAGCTCCTGCCGGTTGCGCGCGGAGACGACGATGTCGTCGCCCGGCGCCGGCTCCTCGTCGCGCGTGACGACATAGGTGGCGGGCTGCACCACCGCCGGCGCTGCGTCTGCGGCCAGCGGGGCCGGGGCAACGATCGGCGCGGCCGGCTGGCGCTCGCCGAGCTGCCGCTTGAGCGCTTCGATCTCGCGCCGCAGATTCTGGTTCTCGGCCTGGAGCTCCGCTGCGGTCTGCGCGGCCGCAGGCACCGCGGCGAGGGCGATCGTGGCGGCGCCGGTGCACAGCAGGGCCCGGCGGATGCGGGCAAAAGACGGGTGGCTCGCGCGGTTCTTCAATTTCCATTCCCCCGTGGAAGCGGGGCGCAAGTCGCCGCAGGACGAATCGTGACGAATCGTCCTCTGTTGCGCGAACTGGCTGCGCCTGGGTCAGTAGCGGCGGCGCTTATGGAGTGGTGAGAAGCGGGCGCGGAACGAATTATTGGTCATTTGGATAGAAGCTTTGCGCCTAATCCGGCTTGCAGCGGCGCACCGCCGGCAAAGCATTTCCGGTCACATCCTAATGACGATTGTTTGGTTCGGCGCGCAGTGACCGCGGCCTAGTCCATCCTTCCTGCATTGAACGAAGGGGTGGTCGCATGTTGTCGGAGCTGATGGCGTACCTCCAGTACGAGCTCGGCGCGCAACACGACGCGGCGGGACATTTGATCGCCGACACCTCGCTGAGCGCGCAGCTCCAGTCGTCCGAGCGGCTGTGGATGCTGCTCGAGGGCACGCATGTGCTGACGCTGATGCTGTTCGCCGGCACGATCCTTTTCGTCGACCTGCGGCTGCTCGGGCTTGTGTTGCGGAGCACCCCGGTTTCGAAAGTGACGGCGACGGTGCTGCCCTACACGGTTGGCGGCTTTCTCGTGATGATCGTCACCGGGCTGGCGCTCTTCTTCGCCAACCCGTTCGAATATTATCACAATTTCATCTTCCGCCTGAAGGTGGTGTTCCTGCTCGCGGCGGCGGTAAACATCTTCCTGTTCCA
>DATLJJ010000509.1:0-2527 GCA_035538975.1 Sphingomonas sp.
TTCGCGCGAGCAATTGCCCGACAACGCCATCGTCATCGCCCGCGCGATGGGCCCGGCGGCGCTGCTCGACTACGACCGCAAGCGCCTGCGGGGCATCGTGCTGGAGGAAGGCACCGCCAATTCGCACGTCTCCATCGTGGCGCGCGCGCTCGGAATCCCCGCAGTCGGCGAAGTGCCGAACGCGCCCGGCATCGCCGATCCCGGCGATGCCATCATCGTCGACGGCACCTCCGGCTCGATCTATGTGCGCCCGTCGCAGGAGGTCGAGGCGGCGTTCGCCGAGCGCGTGCGCTTTCGCGCCCGCCGCCAGGCGCAGTATCTGGCGCTACGCGACCGGCCCTGCGTCACCAAGGACGGCCAGAACGTCGAGCTGATGATCAACGCAGGTCTCGCCATCGACCTGCCGCATATCGAGGACACCGGCAGCGCCGGCATCGGCCTGTTCCGCACCGAGCTGCAATTCATGGTCGGCCAGAGCCTGCCGCGCACCAGCGATCAACTCGCGCTCTATCGCACCGTGCTGGACGCGGCGGGCAGCAAGCCCGTCACCTTCCGCACGCTCGATATCGGCGGCGACAAGGCGCTGCCCTATATGGAAGCGGTGATCGAGGAAAATCCTGCGCTCGGCTGGCGCGCGATCCGGCTCGGGCTGGATCGTCCGGGCCTGTTGCGCGGGCAGATCCGCGCATTGCTGCGGGCCGGCGGCGGCCGCGCGCTGCGCATCATGTTCCCGATGATCTCGGAGGTCGCCGAGTTCGACGCGGCGAAAGCGCTGGTCGAGCGCGAGCTCACATATCTGCGCCAGCACGGCCACACGCTGCCGGAACGTATCGACATCGGCACCATGGTCGAGGTGCCCGCCCTGCTTTACCAGCTCGACGAGCTCCTGAAGAAGGTCGATTTCATCTCGGTCGGCTCCAACGATCTGTTCCAGTTCCTGTTCGCGGTCGATCGCGGCAATGCCAAGGTCTCCGAGCGCTTCGACACCATGTCGGCGCCGATCCTGCGCGCGCTGCGCGATATCGCACGCAAGGCGCACGCGGCGAAGAAGTCGCTCTCGCTCTGCGGCGAGATGGCATCGAAACCGATCGGCGCGCTGGCGCTGATCGCGCTGGGCTACCGTTCGCTGTCGCTCTCGGCAACCGCGCTCGGCCCCGTCAAGGCAATGGTGCTCGACCTCGACGCCAGGAAGGCCGAAGCCGTGCTCGGCCCGCTCCTGGACGCGCCGGCGGGCAGCGTCTCGATCCGGCAGAAGCTGACGGAATTTGCCGAAGCCGAGGGCCTGGCGTTGTAGCGAGCCTGTCGCCGCGTCCTGCCGCCTCGCTCCTTTCCGCTATTGAGACTGAACCGATGTCGTCACTTCCCGAAGCCAAACTGGACCTCCTGCTCGCGCATCACGCCTCGCTCGAGGCTGAATCGCTGGGACAGCTCACCTCCGAGCGGTACGTGCAGATCACGCGCGAGCTCGCCGAGATCACCCCGCTCGTCGAGGCGGTGAAGACCTATCGCTCCGCGGTCAAGGAGCTCGCCGATACCGAAGCCCTGATCGCCGATCCCGCCACCGATGCCGAGATGCGCAGCATGGCGGAGGCCGAGCGCGGCGAGTTGACGTCAAAAATCGAGGAGCTGGTCCAGAAGATCCGCGTCGCGCTGCTGCCGAAGGACGCCATGGACGACCGCAACGTGGTGCTGGAAATCCGCGCCGGCACCGGCGGCGACGAGGCTTCGTTGTTCGCCGGCGATTTGTTCCGGATGTACGAGCGCTTCGCCAGCCTTCAGGGCTGGAAGGTCGAGGTGATCTCCGCCAGTGAAGGCACCGTCGGCGGCTTCAAGGAAATCATCGCGGAGGTGCAGGGCCGTGGCGCCTTCTCCAAGCTCAAGTTCGAATCCGGCGTGCACCGCGTGCAGCGCGTGCCCGATACCGAGACGCAGGGACGCATCCACACGTCCGCGGCGACGGTCGCCGTGCTGCCGGAAGTCGAGGATGTCGACGTCGAGATCAAGAACGAGGACCTGCGCATCGAGACAATGCGCGCGCAAGGCGCGGGCGGTCAGCACGTCAACAAGACCGAATCGGCGATCCGCATCACGCACATCCCGACCGGCATCGTGGTGATGATGCAGGACAGCCGCTCGCAGCACAAGAACCGCGCCTCTGCCATGAACATTCTGCGGTCGCGCATCTACGACGCCGAGCGGCAACGGGTCGACGCCGCGCGCTCGGCCGAGCGCAAGGAGAAGGTCGGCTCCGGCGACCGCTCCGAGCGCATCCGCACGTACAATTTTCCGCAAGGCCGCGTCACCGATCACCGCATCAATCTGACGCTCTACAAGCTGCCGCAGGTGATCGCGGGCGAGGCGCTCGGCGAATTGATCGATGCGCTGACGACGGAGCACCAGGCCGCGCAGCTCGCTGCACAAGGCGCGGCGGCCTGAGGCGTGAGCAATCCCTTCACCGGACAATCCATCGAGGGCGCGCGGCGCGCGCTCGCTGCGCGACTGAGGTCGGCACAGTTCGACGAGGCCG
>DATLJJ010000510.1:0-9469 GCA_035538975.1 Sphingomonas sp.
GTCCGCGCGAAACCAGCGCTGGCGCGGGAAGCGCGTGCGGGCGAGCGCGATCATGCGGTCGCTGATGTCGATGCCGGTCAGCTCGAAGCCGCGGTCGATGAGATAGCGGTCGATCGGCTCGCCCGCGCCGCAACCGAGATCGAGCACGCGCGCGCCGCGGGGGAGGGGGTGGACGAAACGCTCGAGCCAGCCGCGCTCCTCGAACTTCTCGCGGCGCGCGCGATCGAACGCCTCCGCGGTCCGCTCATAATGTTCGGCAATCGGGTAGGCCATTTTCCCCGGAACCCCCATTCCGGCCGGGCCGTTGAAACCGGAACCACAGGATCCGGGCGTCCCGCACGCCCGGCCCGCCAGGAGGCTGGAATCATGGGTGAACTGACCGACAAGATCAAGGGCAACGTCAATGAGGCCGCCGGCAAGCTCAAGCAGCAGAGCCGCGATCCCGAAACGCGCGACGAAGGCGTGGAGCAGGAAGCGAAAGGCAAGGGCGAGCAATTCATCGGCAAGGTGAAGGGCGCGCTCGGCGACGACATCTGAGCGACGCGCGACCCGCTCAGCCGGCCTTGCGCGCCAGCCAGATGGTGCGGCCGCCGGCGAGCGGGTCCGCCAGCGCGAAGGCGGTTTCGACCAGCCCGGCCTGATCGAACAGCGCGCGATAGTCGGCGGGGGCGAGGCTCGCGTGGTAGAGCGGCTCGCCGAACTGCTCGCCGACCATCTCGTTTGCTTCGTCTCCGCTGTTGAACAGCAGCGCGCCGCCGGGCTCGAGCCAGCGCGCCATCCGTTCGATCATGCCGGCCTGGTGCGCGGGCGGCAGGTGGAACAGGCTGTCCCACGCGATCACGCCGTGGAAGCGCCGCGGCGGTGCGGCCGAGCGCATGTCGCCCTCGATCCACAGATGCTCGGGGAAGCGGGTGCGGGCCTTGGCGAGCATCGCGGCGGAAGCGTCGATGCCGGTGATCCTTAGCCCCGCCTCGATCAGATAGTGCGCAACCGGCTCGCCCGCGCCGCAGCCGAGATCGAGGACATGCGCGCCGCCGGGCACGGCAAGGAGGAACCGATCGAACCAGGGGCGCTCGGCGAAGCTGGTGCGCCGCGCAGCGTCGAACGCCTCGGCGTGGCGCTGATAATGATCGACGACCTGCTCCTGCATGCCGCTAGCGCGACCGGATCGCGGCGATGGTGGTGGCGGGGGTGATGAACTCGACGTCGGTCTTGAGGTGGAGCAGCTTGACGCCGCGCTGTTCGAGCGCGCGGTCGAGCGCGGAAGCGAAGTCTTCGGTCCGCTCCACCGTCTCCGCCCAGCAGCCATAGGCGCGGCCGAGCGCGGCGAAGTCCGGGTTGCGGAGCTGCGTGCCCGAGAGGCGGGCGGGATATTCGCGCTCCTGATGCATCCGGATCGTGCCGTACGCCGAATTGTCGACCACGATGACGAGCATGTCGGCGCCGTGCTGGACGGCGGTGGCGAGCTCCTGTCCGTTCATCAGGAAATCGCCGTCGCCCGCGACTGCGACCACTTTCCGCTCGGGCGCACGCAGCGCCGCGGCGACGGCGGCGGGAACGCCATAGCCCATCGCGCCTGCTGTGGGAGCGAGCTGGCTGGGCTGGGGGCCGTAATGCCAATAGCGGTGCCACCAGCCCGAGAAATTGCCCGCGCCGTTGCAGATGATCGCCTCTCCGGGCGCGATCCGCTCGCGCATCGCCGCGACGCACAGGCCCAGGTCGAGCGTCACGCCGTCGCGGGGGCGGGGGGTGGACCATTCGAGCCATTCGGAGTGCGCGGCCTCGGCCCCGAAGTTCGGGAAGCTTTCCGCGCCGGCGAAGACCTTGAGCGCATCCGCGAAGCTGGCCATGTCGGCGCAGACCGCCACATCGGGGCGATAGACGCGTCCGAGTTCGTTCGGATCGGGATGGACGTGGATCAGCGTCTGGCCGAAATGGTCCGGCCCGATGAGCGTGTAGCCGTCGGTCGTCGCTTCGCCGAGGCGCGCGCCGACGACGAGCAGCAGATCCGCATCCTTGATTCGCTGAACGAGCTTCGGGTTGGGGCCATAGCCCAGATTGCCGGCCCACGCGGGGGAGCTGTTCGGAATCGCATCCTGTCGCCGGAAGGCTCCGGCCACGGGCAAGTGGATGCACTCGGCGAACTCGGCAAAGGCGGCGCCGGCGAATTCGTTCCAGCCCGCGCCGCCGATGATGGCGACCGGCGCTTTGGCCTGCTGCAGGGCGTGCACCACTTCATTGATCTCGGTGTCTGCCACGCCCTGTGCGATCGGGGAAACGGGATGGCGATCCACCGCCTCCACCACGTCGCACAGCATGTCCTCGGGCAGCGCGATCACCACCGGGCCAGGGCGGCCGCTGGTCGCGACGTTCCACGCCCGCGCGACATATTCGGGGATGCGCCGCGCGTCCTCGATCCGCGTCGCCCATTTGGCGAGGGGAGCGAACATCGCTGGGAGGTCGATTTCCTGGAAGCCCTCGCGATCGCGCATGCCGCGGTCGACGTCGCCGATGAAGAGCAGCATCGGCTGCGAATCCTGCATCGCGACATGGACGCCGATGCTGGCGTTGGTGGCGCCGGGGCCGCGGGTGACGAAGCAGACGCCGGGGCGACCGGTCATCGCGCCGTCGGCACAGGCCATGAAGGCCGCGCCGCCTTCCTGCCGGCACGTGACGAGGTCGATTTGCGGCGTGTCGTGCAGCGCGTCGAGTACGGCGAGGAAGCTCTCGCCGGGCACGTGGAAGATGCGGTCGCAGCCCTGCGCGACCAGATTGTCGACGAGGATCCGGCCCCCGGTTCGTTTCGCGGTCATTCCGGCACCCTACCGGCCTCGGGGCAAAACAAAAGGGCCGCGCAGTCGCCTGCGCGGCCCCTTCGTTCGACTGTCAGGCGATCAGAAGCGGACGCCGATGCCGGCAACCACCTGGTCGCGGTTCAGGTCCAGCTCTTCGTAGCGCGAGTAGCGATACTCGACCTTGCCGTAGAACTTGCCGAAGTTGCGCTCGATGCCGCCGCCGAAGCGATAGCCGTCGGTGCTCGTGCCGCCCAGGCCGTCGATGTTGACGCGCGCGTTGGTCAGGCCGCCTTTGGCGTAGACCAGCGTGTTGGGGAGCGCGACGAAGCCCACGCGGCCGCCGACATAGAGGTCGCGGCCGGCGCTGACGCCAGCTTCCTCGGTGGTCGCGCCGGTGATCTCGGTTTCGGCGCCGATCACTGCCTTGCCGATCTGGTGGTCATAGCCGAACGCGCCGCCATAGGCGAAACCCGACTGACCTTCGCCGGCGCCGCCGACGTGATCCCAGCCGGCCACGACTTCGGCGCGCGGGCCGGTGAAGCTGCCATCCTGAGCGAAAGCGGGGGTGGCCGTCGCTGCCACCAGGGCGAGCGCCGTCGTTGCGAGAATACGCATACAAGTTCCTATTCTTTTGGACTTTTATTCAGGTTCGGATGGCCATCCGCAGCTTCAGATAGGCTTCCATTTCGCAGGTGCAATATGGCAATTTGATTACACGCCGAAGTGTGACTCTTCTGCCACAGTGTCAGATTCTAACAAAAGTTGAAAGTCGGTTCAGCTTTGCTTGACCATCGCGCGGCCCCCGGATTATCGCCGGTGCAGGTCAGGAGAGAATCGCCAATGAAGAAGCTCTATCCCCATGCGGAGGCGGCGCTGGACGGGCTGCTGTTCGACGGCATGACGATCTGCGCGGGCGGCTTCGGCCTGTGCGGCATTCCCGAGCGGCTGATCGACGCGATCCAGGCGTCGGGGGTCAAGGACCTCATCATCGCCTCGAACAACGCGGGCATCGACAACGAGGGGCTCGGCAAGCTGCTCCGCTCGCGGCAGGTGAAGAAGATGATCTCCTCCTACGTCGGCGAGAACAAGGAGTTCGAGCGGCAATATCTGGCGGGCGAGCTCGAGGTGGAATTCTGCCCCCAGGGTACGCTCGCCGAGCGCTGCCGCGCGGGCGGGGCGGGGATCCCGGGCTTCTATACGAAGACGGGCGTCGGCACGCAGGTGGCCGAGGGCAAGGAGATCAAGGTCTTCGATGGCGAAGAATATGTCCTCGAGCGCGGCATCCGCGCGGACCTGTCGATCATCAAGGGCTGGAAGGCGGACGAGGCGGGGAACCTGATCTTCCGCAAGACCGCACGCAACTTCAACCAGCCGATGGCGACCGCGGGCCGCATCTGCGTGGCAGAGGTGGAGGAAGTGGTGCCGGTCGGCAGCCTCGATCCGGACGCGATCCACTTGCCCGGCATCTATGTGAAGCGGCTGATCCTGGGCGCCCCCTACGACAAGAAGATCGAGTTCCGCACCACGCGGCCGCGCCCCGAAGCCGCCGGAGCGGCCTGATGCGCGCGGAGGCGGTGCGCGGAGTCGGCGCGGTTTCGCTGGCAGGGCTGCTGCTCTCGGGTTGCGCCGCAGCGATGGTGGCTGCGCCCATGGCCGCGGGCGCCAGCATCATGAAGTCGCGGCAGCGCGCGCGGGCGGAGAGTCCGCAGCAGCGCCCGGCCCAGCCGGCGCCGCAGGCCGGGCAGGTCTTCACCACCGCCGACGGCAAGCGCATCCAGGTCACCGGCCTCACTGCGCTCCCGCCGCCGAGCGGGGTATCCGCGGCCCCTGCGGCTTCCGGTGCGAGCGTGCCGGCGGGCATGCAATATCTCTACGGCTCGGGCGAGGCATCGGCACTCAGCATCCAGGCCTGGCAGGCGCTGTGGAACTTCATCCGGGTCGAGATCGGCTATCGCCGCGACAAGACCAGGATCAATTCGGTGGTGCTCGCGCCCGGTTCGACACTGGAGAATCCGCGCTTCGAGGCTTGCGGCAAGCGCCCGCTCGCCGTGGTGCTCGACGTGGACGAGACTGCGCTGCTCAACCTGGGCTTCGAGGCGGACACCGCCGCGCGCGGCAACGCCCCCTATGACGCCGGCCGCTGGACGCGCTGGGAGCAGACCGGCGCCGACAAGGTGGTCGCAGTGCCCGGCGCCGCAGAGGCGCTCGCTGCGGTGCGCCGCGAAGGGATCAAGGTGGTGTTCAACTCGAACCGCTCCGCCGCCACCGCCGACCAGACGCGCGCCGCGATCGAGGGCGCCGGGCTCGGCCCCGCGGACTTGTTCGACACGCTGTGGCTGCGCGGCGAAGGCGAGAGCGGCAAGGACGCGCGCCGCCAGCAGATTGCCCAGCGCTATTGCGTCGTCGCGATGGCGGGCGACCAGCTCGGCGATTTCAGCGACCTGTTCAACGCGCCCCAGCTTTCGGTGCGCGCGCGGCGCAACAGCGCGGGCGAGACGATGGTCTCGCAGCTCTGGGGCGCCGGCTGGTTCATGCTGCCCAACCCGGTCTACGGCACCGCGCTCAAGGGCGGCGCCGACGACATCTTCCCGGCCGACAAGCGCTGGACCGATCCGCAGGAGAGCAAGTGATGCCCTGGACCCGTGACGAAATGGCCGCGCGCGCGGCGCAGGAGCTGCAGGACGGCTTCTACGTCAATCTGGGCATCGGTATCCCCACGCTGGTGGCGAACCATATCCCGGCGGGCGTTGAGGTGACGCTCCAGTCCGAGAACGGCATGCTCGGCATCGGGCCGTTCCCCTATGACGACGAAGTCGATCCCGACCTGATCAATGCCGGCAAGCAGACGATCTCCGAGCTGCCCAGCTCGGTCTATTTCAGCTCGTCGGACAGCTTCGCGATGATCCGCGGCGGGCACATCGACCTGACCGTGCTCGGCGCGATGGAAGTCAGCGAGGGCGGCGACATCGCCAACTGGATGATCCCAGGCAAGATGATCAAGGGGATGGGCGGGGCGATGGACCTGGTCGCCGGCGTCAAGAAGATCATCGTGGTGATGGAGCATGTCTCCAGGAACGGCGATCCGAAGTTCATTCCGGCCTGCACGCTGCCGCTGACGGGCAAGAACGTGGTCGACATGATCATCACCGATCTCGCGGTGTTCCAGCGGGCGGACCACAACTCGCCCTTCCGCCTGATCGAGCTGGCGCCGGGGGTGACCGCCGACGAAGTCGCTGCGAACACGACGGCGGCGTACGAGGTGGCGCTGGCGACGGCCTGAGGGGCAGCACGCCGCTGCCTCGTCCCCAACCGTCACCCCGGCCTTGCCGGGGTCCACCTCGCCTCACCGGCCGCCATGGCGCCTCTTGTCCAGCCCTCGTCTCCCGGTGGACCCCGGCACAAGGCCGGGGTGACGAAAGGAATAGGACGGACCGTGAACGCGTTGACGCTACCGCATACGAGGCGTAGCCTGCTTCCATGCTGGGCTGGTTTCGCCGCCGCTATCTCGACCTGCTGGGCTCGATCTACATCTACAACGAGCACCGCGGGTACACGAGCATCGACCGGGTACTGGAGGCCGTTCGCGCGCGTTCGCCCGACGATCACGCGCTGATCGCCGCGATCGAGAAGCACCGCGCGGACGAGCGCAAACATTATCTGATGTTCAAGCGCTGGTACCAGATGCAGGGGCGGATGCCGCTCAAGGTCGACCGCACCTGCGGCCATATCGACCGCTTCGTCGAGATCATGTTCCGCCGCACGATCGACGAGCTCGACACCAACGCAGTGATCGCGAGCGACCGGCTGTTCGAGCGGCTGTGCCGCGTGATCATGCTCACCGAGCAGCGCGGCTATCGCCAGGTCGACATCCTGCTCCATCACCCGATGGTGCGCACCGACAAGGTGCTGATGAAGATCTTCCAGGTGATCGAGCGCGACGAGCCGAGCCACTGGGCGCCGTACGAGGGCTGGCTGAAGGCGCACGGCAAGCGCGCGCCCAAATGGTGGGAGAAGGCGGTGGACGGCTTCATCCACTCCGAGCTGCTGTTCCTGAAGCTGCCGGCGCTGTTCCTCAATCCGTGGATCGGCCGCCGGACCGACTGGGCGGACGCGGGCGAGCCGGCGGACCGGCTGGCCTCTCCGGTACCGGCGCTGGCTTGAAAGCGGTAGAGGGCTGAACCGACAACCCATTTCCTGTCGCCTGCGGCTCCGCTATCCGCGGCGCCATGCGCATTCTCCTGACAGGCTCCTCCGGTTGGCTCGGCCGCTTCCTCGCTCCCATGCTGAGGGATCGCGGCGACACGGTCGTCGGGCTCGACGTCGCGCCGGGCGTGGACACGCAGGTAGTCGGGTCGGTCGCTGATCGCGCACTGGTCGAACGGGTGTTCGCCGAGCACGGGATCGAGGCGGTGATCCACGCCGGCGCGCTGCACAAGCCCGACATCGCGCGCTATCCGGCGCAGGCGTTCGTCGACGTCAACGTCACCGGCACGCTCAACCTGCTCGAGGCCGCGCGCGCGGCGGGGCATGACCGGTTCGTCTTCACCTCGACCACTTCGCTGATGATCAGCCAGGCGATCCGCGACGAGCATGCCGGCGAGGCGGTGTGGCTCGACGAGGCGAGCGGCCCCATCGAGCCGCGCAACATCTATGGCGTCACCAAGCTGGCGGCCGAGCAGCTCTGCCGGCTGGCGTGGCTGGAGAGCGGGATGGCCTGTATCGTGCTACGCACCAGCCGCTTCTTCCCCGAGGAGGACGACACCCACCGCGCGCTTTCGGGCGAGAACATGAAAGCCAACGAGTTGCTCCACCGCCGGCTGACGGTGGAAGACGCCGCCCGCGCGCATCTGGCCGCGCTCGATCGTGCGCCCGACATCGGCTTCGGCACCTTCATCGTGTCGGCGCCGACGCCCTTCCGCCCCGCCGACTGCGTCGAGCTCAAGCGTAATGCTGCGGCAGTAATCGCGCGCTATTTCTCCGATGCGCCCAGGTTATATACCGCCAAAGGGTGGGAATTACCGGCCTCGATCGGACGTATCTATGACGCCAGCCTTGCCGAGCGGGTCCTCGGCTTTCGGTGCGAGACCGGTTTTGCTGCGGTTCTGGATGCCTTGCGGAGAAGCGATACGCTCCCGTTCGCGCACGATCCGCATTATGTCTCGCCCAAGGAAGTAGCAGGCGCTGCGTAACCTTTCGCCTCTGCTGGTTAGATTTACCCCGTAACTGGTTGATCTTCCTCAGAGGAGGGGAAAATGCGTTGGGTTGTCCGCGGCCTGCTGGGGCTGGTCGCGATCGTCGTCGTCGCGCTCGCCGTGGTCTATGGCGGCTCCGAATGGGTGCTCCGCAAGGCACATGCGGTGCCGAACGAGAGCATCGCCGTCCCTACCGATGCGGCGTCCATCGCCGAGGGTGCGCGGATGGCGCGTATCGCCAATTGCCGCGACTGCCACGGACGGGACGGCGAGGGGAAGGTGCTGTTCGAGGCGCCGGGGCTCGGCCGCATTGCGCCCCCTTCGCTCGCGCGCGTCGCCGCGACGCACAGCAACGAGGACCTCGTCCGCGCGATCCGTTACGGCGTGCACAAGGACGGATCGTCGCTGATGATCATGCCGACCTTTGCGCTGGGCCATCTCTCGGATCAGGACCTTGGCCGTATCATCGCCTGGATCCGGACGCTCAAGCCCGGCCCGAAGGATTCGACCGCGACCATGTATTATGGTCCGATCGGCCGCGCGCTGATCGTTGCCGGCAAGTTCCCGACCATGGCGACTGGCGGAAAGGTCGCCGCCACCGCGCGGCCCGCAGACATGGGCCGCTACGTCGCCGACTTCGCCTGCACGGCCTGCCACAAGCTGCACGTCGAGGGCTTGATGGAGGACGGCGCGACCAGGGTGCCCGCGCTGGCACCCATGGTCGCAGCCTATGACCCCGCCAAGCTCAAGAAATTGCTGCGGACCGGCGTCGGCTCCAAGCCTGACCACGGCATCATGAGCGTGGTGGCGCGCGAGAGCTTCGCGGTGCTCACCGATCAGGAGATCGACGCCATCCAGGCCTATCTCAAGGGCGAGATGGACCGCGAAATGGACAGGGCGTCAGCGCAATAGCCCCGCCCCGCAGGGGCTTGGCGGGGGAGCTTCACGCATGGGCTCTCCCGCCTTTCCAATTTTGAAAGACCCGGATCCACTCCAATTCCCCTCGTCGGGGAGGATTGGGGCAAAGCCCTGCTTCACGACGTAAAATTGCGGAATGGGTTGCCGCAGCGCAATATCGGATTAGATGGCCGTCATGGCCAACCAACCGCGCACCCTGTACGAGAAGATCTGGGCCGACCACGTCGTGGAGCGCCGCGACGACGGCACCTGCCTCATCTACATCGACCGTCACCTCGTCCATGAAGTGACGAGCCCCCAGGCCTTTGCCGGGCTTCGCGCCGCCGGCCGACAGGTTCGCCGGCCCGATCTCACGCTCGCGGTTCCCGACCATAATCTTCCGACCACGCCGCGCGTCGACACGGCGGGCAAGGCGCTGCCGATCGCCGATCCGGCGAGCGCGGGCCAGCTCGCGGCGCTGCGCGCGAACGTCGCCGAGTTCGGCGTGCCCTATATCGACGCGCTCGATGCGCGGCAGGGAATCGTCCACGTCGTGGGTCCCGAGCAGGGCTTCACGCTGCCGGG
>DATLJJ010000511.1:0-3435 GCA_035538975.1 Sphingomonas sp.
GGTGGGTGAAGCTGATGAAATCGCGGAAGCGCACCACGGTGCGTCCGACGATATCCGAAACGCGGTCGGTGAGCCCGGTGCCGTCGGGGAAGATCGTGGGGCGTGAGGAGAGGCGGTAGCTCTGACCGACATTGGCGTCGATGCTCAGCCCCGGCAGATAGAGTGCATAATCGACGCCCCAGGTGAACCGGGTCGAATCCTCGAAACGGTCGTATCCGGGGAAGCGATTGAGCGCGAAGAGGTTCGAATCCTCGAGGTCGACTGCGCGCGCATCCTCGTTGGGTACGTCGAGGTTCTCGATCTTGGGCGCGGCGACCACCTGGACACGCGGCGTGATCCGCTGCGTGCCGCCGAACAGCTCGCCGACGAAAGGCCATTTGACGTCGAGCGCCACGGCGCCCACGCCGCGGAACTGGAAGCCCTCGAGCCCGCGATAGCTAGCGACATCGGTCTGGAGCGTGTCGTGCGTGTTGTAGGCGTCCGCGCGCGCATACGCCGTGAGCGTGACTTCCTGGCCCCACGCTGTGAGTCGGCGCAGGTCCCAACGTGCGCTGGCGAAGGCGCGCTGCGAATCCTGCCCGTCGGCGCGGCCGATGGCGAGCGAGTTGAGCTGGAGTTCGACTCGCCCGCCGACCAGCCCGTCGTCGAGGCGCCGGCGATAGTCGATCTCGGGCAGCGCGATCGGCTGCATTCCCTGCCGCTCGCCGACGCGCAGCGTCTGCACCGCCCAGGCGTTGATCGAGAAATAGCTGTCCTGGTCGATCCGCTCGACGCGCAGATTGTTGCGCAGCCGATCGTCGCGCGAGATGTCGTAGCGGCGCAGGAAGGTGCGGTCGGTGGTCAGCCGCAGCGAGGCGCTGGCGCTCCAGTTGGGATCGAGCTGGAAATTCCCGACCGCGTCCAGATAGCCGCGGAAATCGTTGCGCGAGGTCGCCGGCGTTATCGGGACGGTCAGATCATCGGCGCGACGGCTGTAGGTGCCATAGCCGGTGACACGATAGGCTCCCTTGCTCGTAAGCGCGCGATACTCGGCCTGGAGCATCGGCAGCGTGCCGGTGAACACGCGCGGCGTGACGGTCAGGTCGCGGTTGGGCGCGAGGCTGAAGAAATAGGGTAGCGCGATCTGGAAGCCGTTGGTGCGGCTGTAGCGGATGTCGGGCGTCAGGAAGCCGTCGTCGCTCGTTCCACCCACGGGGTGCGAGAAGACCGGGAGAGGGATGGTCGCGAAGCCGAACACCGAGACGCGTGCACCCGTGTAGCGGATGCGCTTCCTGTTCGGGTCGTAGACCACGCGATCGGCGGTGATCTTCCACGAAGGCTCCTTGGGGCAGCCTTCCGAATCGGTGACGGCGCAGGGCGTATAGGCGGCGTTCTCGACCGTGATGATGCCGTTGTCGCGGCGGCCGCGCTGCGCCGCCAGCCGCCCGCCGGCATCGAGCACGACGAGCATGTTCTCGACGACGCCGTCGCGCAGCGTGTCGGTCAGCTCGATGTGGTCGCCATAGGCCGCATCACCCTCGGGATTGGTGACGACGACATTGCCTTCGGCCGTCACCTGCCCGGTCTTGCGGTTCCACACCACCCGGTCCGCGCGCAACCGGTCGCTACGCCGATAGAGGCGCACGTCGCCGCTGGCGGTGACCACGTCCTGCTCATAGTCATAGATGAGCTGGTCGGAAGTGAACTGGATCTCGTCCGGATCCTGGGTCACCGCTACGGGCGAGGGTGGGGGCAGGGCGACACCGCGATCCTGCAGGTCCGGACCCTGCGCGGGTTCGGCGGACGGCACCTGCGCCGGCTCTGCCGGCGGCGTCTGCGGAAGGTCGGGCTGGCGCGTCGGCGCCTCGCGCGGGTCCGCCGTCTCCTGCGCCCGGGCCTGCGCGGCAAGGCACAGTCCCAGCGCAGCCGACACGAGCAGAGCCTTGCGCGTCACTCCGATTCCCACCTTTTCTATTCACTCCCAGGCACGCGGCGTTCCCGCACTATCGCAGCGGTTGCGGCACCGCAACGTCACGTGCGTTGGCCCGAACGCTTGGCGACGCTATCAGGAGCCATGCAGGTCGATTTCTATCATCTCACGCGGCAGCCGCTCGAACGCGTGCTGCCGCGCATCGCCGAGCGTGTGCTGGCGCAGGGCGGGCGGCTGCTCGTGGTCGCAGCAGACGAGGGTCGGCGCGCTATGCTGGACCAGACGCTGTGGAGCTATGCGCCCGAGAGCTTCCTTCCGCACGCGCAGGCCGGCGGGGCCTTCGACGCCGACCAACCCGTGCTGATCTCCGCCGAGCTCGCGGCGCCCAACGGCGCGCGCAATGTGGTACTGGCGGACGGCAGCTGGCGTGAGGAAGCGCTGGGCTTCGAACGCGTCTTCCATTTCTTCGACGAGGAACGGATCACCGAGGCCCGCGCGGCGTGGAAAGGGCTTGCAGACCACGAAGGAGTCGAACGCCGCTACTGGAAACAGACCGAAACCGGCTGGGAACAGGCTGCATGACCTTGCATTGAAAGGGCGGCCCTACTAGGGAGCCGCCACCTCTCCACCACCAGTAAAACAGGAGCCGCACGGCCATGGCCGCGACCCGGACCTTTTCGATCATCAAGCCCGACGCCACGCGTCGCAACCTGACCGGCGCGGTCACCAAGATGCTGGAGGAAGCCGGCCTGCGCGTCGTCGCTTCCAAGCGCATCAAGATGACCCGCGAGCAGGCCGAAGGCTTCTACGCGGTGCACAAGGAGCGCCCCTTCTTCAACGACCTCGTCGAGTTCATGATCTCGGGCCCGGTCGTCGTGCAGGTGCTCGAGGGCGAGAACGCCGTGCAGCGCAACCGCGACATCATGGGCGCGACCAACCCGGCGAACGCCGATGCCGGCACGATCCGCAAGGAGCTGGCCGAGTCGATCGAAGCCAATTCGGTCCATGGCTCGGACTCGGAAGAGAATGCCGCGATCGAGATCGCCTATTTCTTCAAGCCGGAAGAAATCGTCGGCTGATCCTTCGGCCCTCTCCCGCTTGCGGGAGAGGGCTTTTACTTCCCGCTCTGGCGTGGCAGGTTGATCGTCGCGACCAGCCCGCCGCCTTCGCGGTTCGCCAGCGCAATATCCCCGCCCGCATCGCCCACGATTGCGCGGGCGAGCGCCAGGCCCAGCCCGATCCCGCCGGTCTCGCGGTTGCGCGATGTTTCCAGCCGCGTGAAGGGATCGAAGACCGCGGCGAGCTTGTCCTTCGGAATGCCCGGCCCGCGATCGGCCACTTCGATCGAGACCGCCTTCTCTCCCGACAGCAGCCGCACCTCGACGGCGCCTCCGCCATATTTGACGGCATTCTCGATCAGGTTGCGAACGGCGCGCCGCATCAGCGCCGGGCGCAGATGCATCCGCAGCCGCGGCGCTTCCTCGAAGGTTACGTCCTGGTCGAGGTCGCGGAAATCCTCGACGACG
>DATLJJ010000512.1:0-1628 GCA_035538975.1 Sphingomonas sp.
GCTCTCGGTGCCGCCGGCGCCCGAGTTGATCTCGATATAGGTGTCGTTTGCGTCGGCCTCGCCCGAGAGCAGCGCCTTGACCTTGTCCTGCTCGGCGCGCTCGGCGAGCGCCGCCAGGCTGGCAGTGCCTTCGCTCGCCATCTCCTCGTCGCCTTCGGCTTCGGCCATCTCGATCAGCTCGGCCGTGTCGCTGAGCTCGGTCTCGATCGCTCGTGTGGCAGTGATCGCCTCGTCCAGCCGGCGGCGCTCGCGCATCACGTCCTGCGCCTGCTTGGCGTCGTTCCACAGCGTCGGATCCTCGACGCGCGCATTGAGCTCGTCGAGCCGGCGCAGCGCGCGGTCCCAATCGAGGAAGCGGCGCAGCAGCGCCAGTGCGCCGTTGATCTTGTCCACATATGCCTGCGCTTCGGCGCGCATAGAAATCACTCCGGGTCTTCGTTCTGCCGTCGTTCCCGCCGGGCGGGAAGCTTGCTCGCCGATGCTGGAGAGTGATCCCTGATCGCCGGGACGACGGTGGTGAGCCTATATAGTGCGGCGCTAGTAGATTCCGCCCTCGCGTTGCAAGAAGTCGCTGTCGCGCGGCGTATCCGCCTGCGGCGCGGCCTTCCTGGTCTCGACGCGCCTGGCGGCTTCGGCCCGCGCCTTTTCCTCCTCCTCCTGCGTGCGGCGCTCGCGGCGCGGTTCGACCGCGGGCTTGAAAGCCTCCCAGATTACCGGCGAAAGCGGCTCGTTGCCCGGCCATGCGCCATAGACGGGCTTGCCGCTCGCGCGGTCGACCCGCACCATGCGGATGCCCGCGGGCGCCGTGAAGGGGACGACTTCCATGTCCTTGAACGCAGGGATGGCGAACTGCTTGAAGATCGGCGCGGCGATCGAGCCGCCCTGTGCATAGCCGCCCAAGTTGGTCGGATTGTCATAGCCGAGGTAGAGCCCGGCCAGCATCTGCGGCGATCCGCCGACGAACCACACGTCGGTCGGGCCCGAGGTGGTGCCGGTCTTGCCCATCAGCGGGCGCCCCAGGTCGCGCAGCACGGTGGCGGTGCCGCGCTGGACCACGCCCTCGGCGATATGAACGATCTGGTAGGCGCTCATCGGATCGATAACCTGGCGCGTGCGCGACACCGGACGCGGCATCGGCCCGCCGTTCCAGTCGGGCGCGTTGCACCGGTCGCACGGCCGCCAGTTCTCGGGCCAGATCACTTCGCCGCGGCGGTTCTGGACGAAGTCGATCAGCGTCGGATTGAGCGCGCGGCCGTGGTTGACCAGGATCGAATAGGCGTTGACCATGCGCATCACGGTCGTCTCGCCCGCGCCCAGCGCATAGCTCAGATAGGGCGGGTATTTCTCTTTCGAGACGCCGATCCGCTGGATCAGGTCGACGACATGATCCATGCCGATCCGGTTGGCGACCTGCACCGTCATCAGGTTGCGCGACTGCTCCACGCCCCAGCGCAGCGTCTTGGGGCCCGCCCCGCGCTGATTGCCGAAGTTGCGGAAGCACTTCTGGCCGAGGTTCGCGCCCTGCCAGACGCAGAAGGGACCGTCGACGACGATCGAGGCCGGCGTGAGTCCCTGCTCCATCGCGGCAGCATAGACGATCGGCTTGATCGTCGATCCCGGCTGGCGCT
>DATLJJ010000513.1:0-4763 GCA_035538975.1 Sphingomonas sp.
GCCTGGACGCCACCGTGGCTCGACACCACCGGGCGGCGCGCCATCGCCAGGATCTCTGCGACCGACTGGTGGCTCGAATGCGCGACGTCGACGATCATTCCGAGCGCCTCCATCCGTCGCACCGCCTGGACGCCCAGCGGCGTCAGCCCGCCCTTCTTCACGCCGTGCATCGATCCGGCGACTTCATTGTCGAAGAAATGCGCGAGCCCCGCCATCCGGAAGCCCGCGGCGTGGAGCCGGTCGAGATTTTCTATCCGGCCCTCGATATCCTGCAGCCCCTCGATCGAGAGCATCCCGCCCACGGTCTTCGCGCCGCGCGCCCGGTCGGCGAGCAGGCGGTCCAGATCCGCGGGCGTGCGGATCACGCGCAGCCTGCCGTCCGAAGCGGCGGCGGCGCGATCAAGCTTCTCGGCATGCCAGAGCGAGCGCTGGAGCAGCGATCCCCAGGTGCGCACCGGCTGGAGCTGCGCGATCGCGAGCAGCGTGATGTTGTCGCTGTCGGCACCGTTCGAATCGTAATTCTGCCCCTTGGGCGTCTTGGTGACCGACGAGAAGATCTGGAGCGCGACATTGCCCTCGATCAGCCGCGGCACGTCGACCTGCCCGCGCGCGGCGCGGTCGTTGAGATCGCGGCTCCACAGCAGGGTATCGCCATGCAGGTCGGCGATCTGGAGCGAAGCGTGGAGCGCGCGCGTCGGATCCTGCACCTGCGGCATGGTGGTGGGCACCACCTTGTTCATGCCGCTTTCCACGCGCGCCGGCGCCAAGGTGAAGAAGAGCAGCAGCGCCGCGAGGAGGACGATCGCCACTACCCAGGCGATCTTGCGCTTCACTGGGCGCGCTCCAGCGTGACGAAGCTATGGGCCGGACGCTCGCCCTCGGCGGAGTGATCCTCCCGCGCCACTTCGCGCCAGCCCGTCCCGAAATCCGGCACCACGGCATCCCCCTCCACATCGAGATGGACTTCGGTCAGCTCGATCCGGTCGGCCCGGTCGAGGAGCAGCGCGAATATCTCCGCGCCGCCGATCACCGCCACCTCCTCCGATCCCGCCAGCGCCAGCGCCTCTTCGGGCGTGTGCGCGACTTCGGCGCCCGCCGCTCGCCAGCCGCGGTCGCGCGTCAGCACGATGTGTCGGCGGCCGGGAAGCGGCGCGGGGAAGCTCTCGAAGGTCTTGCGCCCCATCACCATCGGCTTGCCCATGGTCTGCGCCTTGAACCGCTTGAGGTCGGCGGGCAGATGCCAGGGCAGCCGGCCGTCGCGCCCGATCACGCCATTGTCGGCACGGGCGAGGTGGAAGGTGATCAATTCGCCTGGCAGCGCATCAGCGCGGCGGCCTGGTCGTTGGCCGTGCCCGTCGGCGGGTTGCTCGACAGGCGTACTTCGTAAAGCTCGGGCCACATCTTGCCGGTGACGAAGATGCGCTTGTCCGCCGCGTCATAGGCGATGCCGTTGGGCACTTCGTCGACGTCGGGTGTCGCGGGGCCCAGCGCAGCCACGTCGACGAAGCCCTTCACCTTGCCGCTCTGCGGATCGATCCGCGCGATCAAATCGGTACGCCAGATGTTCGCCCAGATCTCGCCGTCGATCCATTCGAGCTCGTTGAGCTCCTCGACCGGGCAGCCGGCTGCGGTGACCTTGAGCGTGCGTTGCACGGCGAAGCTCTCGGGATCCAGGAAGCGCAGCTCCGGAGTGCCGTCGCTCAGAATCAGCGACTTGCCGTCATGCGTCAGTCCCCAGCCCTCGCCCTTGTAGGCGAACTCGCCGGCCGGGCTGAAATCCTTGCGATTGTAGATGAAGCCCTTCTGATCCTTCCAGCTCAGCTGATAGAGCTTGTCCTTCATGGAAGTGATGCCCTCGCCGAAATAGGGAAGCGGCAGCTCGCGCTGCGCGAGCACTTCGCCCGTCTCGAGCTTCACCTTGCGGACGCCCGAAGTGCCTTCCTCTCCGGTACCCTCGAACAGCGCGCCGTCCTCGAAGAACAGGCCCTGGGTGAAGGCGAGGGGATCGTGCGG
This sequence comes from Sphingomonas sp., assembly GCA_035538975.1. Taxonomy (GTDB): domain Bacteria; phylum Pseudomonadota; class Alphaproteobacteria; order Sphingomonadales; family Sphingomonadaceae; genus Sphingomonas. Next base: position 2,014 of record DATLJJ010000513.1, read on the forward strand.
AAGCGTGCGCACCACTTCCACGGTCTGCACCGTCGGCGGCGCATCGTCCTCGGCACGCACCAGGAACCACCAGCCCGCGGCGACGAGCACGATCGCGGCCAGCGCGATCCAGAGCAGCTTGCTACGCATCCCGATCAGACCGCCACCGGAGCCTTGATGTGCGGCTGGGCCTCATATCCGTGGATCACGAAATCCTCATATTCATAGGCGTCGATCGATGGCGGCTTGCGCAGGATCTCGAGCCGGGGGAGCTGGCCCGGCGTGCGGCCGAGCTGCTCGCGCGCCTGCTCCAGATGGTTGGAATAAAGATGGCAGTCGCCGCCGGTCCAGATGAACTCGCCGGGCTGGAGTCCCGTCTGCTGCGCGAGCAGATGGGTGAGCAGCGCATAGCTGGCGATGTTGAACGGCACGCCCAGGAAGATGTCGGCCGAGCGCTGGTAGAGCTGCAGGCTCAGCCGCCCGTTCGCGACATGGCACTGGAACAGGCAGTGGCAGGGGGCCAGCGCCATGGCGTGCAGGTCGCCGGGGTTCCAGGCTGAGACGACCATCCGCCGCGACGCGGGATTGGTCTTCAGCGTTTCGATCAGTTCGGCGATCTGGTCGATGCTCCGGCCATCCGTCGCCTCCCAATCGCGCCACTGCTTGCCATAGACGGGGCCGAGATCGCCGGTCTCGTCGGCCCATTCGTCCCAGATGCTCACCTTTCGGTCCTGCAGCCACTTCACATTGGTGTCGCCGCGCAGGAACCACAAAAGCTCGACGATGATCGAGCGGATGTGGAGCTTCTTGGTGGTGAGCAGCGGAAAGCCCTCGGCCAGATCGAAGCGCATCTGGTGGCCGAACACCGATCGCGTGCCGGTGCCCGTGCGGTCCATCGTCTCCGCGCCATGCTCGAGCGCGCGCTCCATCAGGTCGAGATACTGGCGCATGGCCGCGAGCCTAGGGGGCCGCCGGTCCGGCCGCAAGTATGCGCTGTCTTCGTCCGGAATGGACAACCAGATCGGATCGGGATGGCCTTCGAAGGAAAACGGGGGGCGGGCATGTTCACGTCATGGCCCATCAGCTGCGCACGAGGCCGCGATGCCTGATCGACACGCATTCAGCCGGGCTCCTCTTCGCGCCTCTGGCGCGGGCGCGAACTGAAATCGTCGCCTTCGCCTATCTCGCTGCCGACCACCGACTGCTCGGACTGCGCCACGCGCATTCTCTCCGCCGCGAGGGCGTCGCCTTCGCGATTCGCGACGTGGCTGCGCATGCGCTGGCACTCGACGCGGCGGCGGTGGTGATGGCGCACAATCACCCGAGCGGCGATCCCACCCCCAGCATTGCCGATCGCGACGCCACGCGCCGGATCGCACGCGCACTCGCGACGCTCGAGGTACGCCTGCTCGATCATCTGGTGGTCGCGATGGGCGGCACCGCCAGCTTTCGGGGGCTGGGGCTACTCTGATCCCTTGCTCGGATCGACCCTGGCGGGCGCGGCGGTGGCGCCCGAGCGACAGGCCTTGATCGTGCCCGGCTCCGGGCGCGAGCCATGCGCCTCGAAGATGGCGATATAGCCGCCGGCGGAGGGCATGGGGCGCATCGATACGAGCTGATAGCCGACCGCCGCGAACTCGCATTTGAGCAGATCGGGCGGCGTGCCGTGATCCTGGGTACGCCGGTTCGCGTCGACCACGATCACCTGGCCGTCGGGCGTGAGCGAGGGCCTGAGGCGCCACAGGAACTCGTAAGGGCTCTCGATCTCATGGTACATGTGCACCATGAGAACGCGGTGGAAGCTCGCCTCGGGCAGCCGCGGATCGGCGGGCAGGCCGAGCCGCACGCTGACGTTGTTGAGCCGCTCGCGCACCACGCGCGTGCCCAGCTCCTCGATGATCTCGGGAACGATGTCTTCCGCGACCACACGGCCCTTGGCGCCGACGCGCTGGCCCAGGCGGATCGTGTAATAGCCTTCACCGGCGCCGATATCGGCGACGGTCATCCCGGGCTTGATGCCGGCGAGGTCCATTACCTGCGCCGCCTCGTTCAGCCGATCGCGCGCTTCTTCGGTCGACCAGCGCGCCGAGACGATCGTCGCCACCGGCCGGTCGGCCGCCGGAAAGCCCGTGTGCGGTCCCTGCCGCTCCTCGCCCGCACCCGCAGCGCCGTCGCCGCATGCCGCGAGCAGCAGCAGCGGGAGCAGCGCGACGGCGGACAAGCGGGCCAGGATCAATCGACGTCCTCCACCTCGACCGTCTCGCCCGTCACGCGCTGCGACAGGGCGGCCGCCATGAACGGATCGAGCGATCCGTCGAGCACGTCGCCCGGTGCCGTCGAAGTCACACCGGTGCGCAGATCCTTCACCAGCTGGTACGGCTGGAGAACGTAGGAGCGGATCTGGTGGCCCCAACCGATGTCGGTCTTGGTGGCGTTCTGCGCATTGGCAGCCGCCTCGCGTTCGGCGAGCTCGCGCTCGTAGAGGCGCGCGCGAAGCTGGTTGTATGCCTCGGCCTTGTTCTTGTGCTGCGATCGCTGGTTCTGGCACTGCACCACGATGCCGGTGGGCAAGTGCGTGATGCGCACCGCCGAATCGGTGGTGTTGATGTGCTGCCCGCCCGCACCCGAGGCGCGATAGGTATCGATGCGCAGCTCGCTGTCGTTGATCTCGATGTCGATGTTCTCGTCGATCACCGGATAGACCCAGACGCTCGAGAAGCTCGTGTGCCGCCGCGCCGCGCTGTCATAGGGTGAGATGCGCACCAGCCGGT
>DATLJJ010000514.1:0-2262 GCA_035538975.1 Sphingomonas sp.
GCTGCCGATCCGTGCCAATGCCCGTGTGCTGGGCGCGACGCTCAAGGCGGGCGAAAGCGTCGAACACAGCGTAGGTGATGGCCGCCACGCTTATCTCGTCCCGGCCGTCGGCTCGGTCGAGATCGACGGCCAGCGCTTCGAGGCCCGCGACGGTGCGGCGCTCTCGGGCGGCCAGACCGTGACGATCAAGGCTCTGGAAGACGCCGAGATCGTCCTGGTCGACGCCGAATAACCACACCACCCTCCGCCAGTCCCCTCCCCCACCCCTCCCGCGATGCGGGAGGGGCACCAGAAAGGTCGCACATGTCGAAGATCCTCGTGCTCTATTATTCCTCCTACGGCCACCTCGCGAAGATGGCCGATGCGGTCGCCGAAGGCGCGCGCAGCGCCGGGGCGCAGGTCGACGTCCGCCGCGTGCCGGAGACGGCGCCCTTCGAAGTGGCCCAGGCGGCGGGGTTCGTGGTCGACCACAGCCATCCGGTGCTCGACGACGTCAACGAGCTCGCCAACTATGACGGCATCATCGTCGGCGCGCCGACCCGCTTCGGCCGGATGGCGAGCCAGATGGCAGCCTTCTGGGACAAGGCCGGTGGCCTGTGGTTCCAGGGCAAGCTCAACGGCAAGGTCGGCGGCGCCTTCACTTCGACCGCCACGCAGCACGGCGGCCAGGAGACCACGCTCTTCTCGATCCTGACCAACCTGCTGCACTTCGGCCTGACGATCGTCGGCCTCGACTATGGCTATCAGGGCCAGATGGGCGTCGACGAAGTCAAGGGCGGCGCACCCTATGGCGCGACGACCATCGCCGACGGCGACGGCAGCCGCCAGCCCAGCGAGGCCGAGCTGGAAGGCGCCCGCTATCAGGGCCGCCGCGTCGCCGAAGTCGCCAACAAGATCGCCCAGCCCTCTACCCCGGTGGGCGAACTCGAGACCGCATAACCCCCCTCACGCGGTCTCGCATCGGCGGCGGCTGGAACCTGCCCGGTTCCGGTCGCCGCTTTGTTTTGCGGACGCGCGACGGCGGGGAGCGCCGGGAAGCGCGCCTGCGCCGCAGCGAAGCGCATCCGCGCCGCCTGCGCCTGCGGCCCCATGTCGGTGCTGCGGCCGACCCAGCGCCAATGCCACGGCTCCCACCCGACCCCCTGCTTGTTGCCCGCGGGAAAGGAGAGCTCGAACCCGAATTCGGGCCCGCGCCGCATCAGCCATTTGCTCGCCGGGGTCAGCGCGAAACATTGCTCGGCGGCACGGCAATCGGTGCCGCGCTGGACGAAGTCGATCGCATAGCCCGTCGCGTGCTCGCTGTGACCCGGCGGGCCGACGAAGCGCGCGCGGAGCGGCGCGACCGAATCGCAATTGACCGCCCCGGCACAGAAGACGCGGCGCTGGTGCTCGATCGATCGGAAGCAGGACAATGCGCCCAGATCGATCCCCTCGGCGCGGGCAGTGGCGAGCAGGCGTTCGAGATCGTCGGCCGCCTCACGCACGAGCGTGCAGCCGGGAAGGCTCGGCACGGGGGCGAGCGTGGCCGGGCTCGCCTCGCCATAAGGCAGATGGTTGAAGAGGCGCACGACCGGCGGCGGCGCGGGCGGATCCGCAGCATGCGCCAGCGTGGGCAGGATCAGCATCGAGGCCAGAACCGAAAACCGCATGACGGAGTCTCGCAACGCTGCCGTAACGGCATCATCTGCCAAACGTCGGACTTCGCGAAAGGATCACACCGGCTGGCGCTCGCGCGGCGGCGGTGGCAAGGGCGGGAGATGCTCCAGGACCGCGTGCTCTTCATCGACGGCGAAGCGATCGTGATCGACAAGCCCGCGGGCCTGCCGGTCGATCGCCCGCGCGATCGCTCCCCCAGCCTCGAGGACATGCTCGACCAGCTGACCTTCGGCTTCCAGCGGCTGCCCCTGCCCGTTCATCGGCTCGACCGCGACACCAGCGGTTGCCTGCTGCTCGCGCGCAACCCCAAGGCGCACAAGCGCTTCGCCCAGGCGTTCGAGGCGGGCACGGTGATCAAACGCTATGTCGCGATCCTGGACGGCATGCCACCGACGGAGGGTGGCATGATCGACCTTCCGCTCGCCAAGATCTCCAGCGCCGAGGCGGGCTGGCGGATGGTCGGCGATCCGAAGGGCAAGGCCGCGCGGACGCGCTGGGAGTTGCTGCGCGCCGACAAGGGCCGCGCGCTGGTCGCCTTCTACCCCGAGACCGGGCGCACGCACCAAATCCGCGTCCATGCTGCCGAGGGGCTGGGCGTTCCGATCC
>DATLJJ010000515.1:0-6497 GCA_035538975.1 Sphingomonas sp.
AAACCCAGCTCGACAAGTTCAAGGAAGCCGCGCGCGAGCTTGAGACGGACGACGACCCCGAGCGCTTCAAGGAGCGGTTGGGGAAGCTGGTGAAGCACAAGCCGGTGGAGAAGCCGGAGTGACTAAGCTGCGATGGGATAAGGCGGAAACCCACCAGTCAGATCCCGGAGCAGTTATCTCGCCACCGGAGGAAACGCGCCCTGATCCGTGGCTTCCGCCCAAAGAGCGCCAGCGGCGGCGCGATGAGACGGCGAGGGCAAACGCACGCCTGCTGCAAAGATCTGAGCATCTCCGGTTCAAGGCGATGATCAAGAAATTTGGAGAGATGAGGGCGATCGTTCTCGGCGTGCCAAAAGAGTTCGTAGCCGAGCAAGCGGCCCTGCGCCTTCGGGAGAAGCAGCGACAGCAGCGCGCCCAACAGAAGCGGGCGCGCCGGGCTGAGCGAGGTCGGACCCCGCAGGAATGAGCAAAATCACCACGGGTTCGTAACTACCTATATGCCAAATTTGTATAGGTGAGCCGCAAGGCATGGACAATTTTATTCCAGCGCCCGCCCGTGCATCCCCGGCTCCGGATCAACGAGGAGGCGGCGGCGATGGAAAAGACGGTGCTGGTGCTGGGTGCGAGCGGCGGCGTGGGCGGCGAGACGGCGCGGGCGCTGCTCCGCCACGGCTGGCGAGCGCGCGGGCTCGTGCGCGCGCTGCGGCCGGGGCCCGGACCCGATGTGGAGTGGATCGCGAGGCCGACGGCGCGGGCTTCGCGCGGCTGATCGGCACGGCGCTGGGCCGTCGGGTGAAGGCGAAGCGGCTGCCGTGGTGGGCGCTGCCGCTCGCGGCGCCTTTCGATTCGACGCTGCGCGAGCTGATCGAGATGCGGCCGTTCTGGCAGCATCCGGTGCGGCTCGACAATCGCGAACTGGTGACGCTGCTGGGGGAGGAGCCGCGCACCGATCCCGTCGAGGCGATGCGCGCGACGCTGGCAGCGCTCGGCTGCCGATAAGGGAGAGGGGCGGCGGGGAGGGTGCCGCCGCCCCCCAGGTGTCACTTTGCCGAGGAGGCCGCCTGCTGGATGCGCTGGTTGAGCGACGGATCGGCCTGCATCGCCTGCGCGATCTCGTTGAAGCGGGCCGGCTGGAGCCCGCTCGCGCTGATCGCCTCGACCATCTTGGTGTTCTTGTCCGCCTCGGGAACCGCAGCGTCCTTGCGGACCTTGTCGACCGCGAGTGCGGCGGTGGCGAACTGCTGGACCTCGGCGTCGCTCACCGCTGCGGCCGCGCCCGTCTGTGCCTGAGCCCCCGCGGCCGGCGCCGCCTGCTCCGCGGGTGCCGCGGGCTGGGTCGACGGGCTGGTCTGGCTGGCGTCCTGGGCGAAAGCGGCCGGCGCGGCCAGCAGCAGCGCGGCGCCAGTCAGAATGTACGAAGTACGAAAAACCATAATCAAACTCCAATTCCGCGCCCCCGGAGCCTCAAACTGGCTATGCCTCCCGCACCTGCACAAGTTTTCAGCGATGCGGCGTGGCATATGCGGGACGACTCTGCTGCGGCGCCGCATTTCCACGGGTGTGGAAAAGCGAGGCGAAATCCCCTACATGGGCCCGATGCAGACAGTGTCGGCCGCTCCCATGCCCATTCCGGGGCACATCGATCCCGTGCCCGTTCCCCGGGCGACGACCCCGCGTGCCGACGGCCGCGTCGACCTGGTCGGGCTCTCCAAACAGGGGATTCGCGAGGCGCTGGAAGGCGCGGGGCTGGAGCCGAAGCAGGCCAAGCTGCGCGCCAAGCAGCTGTGGCACTGGATCTACAATCGCGGCGCGACCGACTTCGCGGTGATGACCGACATCGCCAAGGCGCAGCACCCGTGGCTCGCCGAGCGTTTCGTGATCTCCCGCCCCGATGTGGTGGAGGCGCAGGTCTCGACCGACGGCACGCGCAAATGGCTGCTCCGCTCGCACGACGGGCAGGACTACGAGATGGTCTTCATCCCCGATGCGGACCGCGGCACGCTGTGCGTCTCGAGCCAGGTGGGCTGCACGCTCAACTGCCGCTTCTGCCACACCGGCACGATGCGGCTGGTGCGCAACCTGACCGCGGGCGAGATCGTCGGCCAGGTGATGCTCGCGCGCGATTCGCTGGGCGAATGGCCGAGCCAGCCCGAGGGGCGGATGCTCACCAACATCGTCATGATGGGCATGGGCGAGCCGCTCTACAATTTCGACAATGTCCGCGACGGCCTGAGCATCGTGATGGACGGTGACGGGCTGGCGCTCTCCAAGCGGCGGATCACGCTGTCGACTTCGGGCGTGGTGCCGATGATGGCGCGCGCTGGCGAGGAGATCGGCGTGAACCTGGCGGTCTCGCTCCACGCGGTCACCAAGGAGATCCGCGACGAGATCGTGCCCCTGAACCGCAAATACGGGATCGAGGAGCTGCTCCAGGCCTGCGCCGACTATCCGGGGGCCAACAACGCACGGCGCATCACCTTCGAATATGTGATGCTCAGAGACAAGAACGACAGCGACGCCGACGCGCACGAGCTGGTGCGGCTGATCCGCAAGTACCGGCTGCCGGCGAAGGTGAACCTGATCCCGTTCAATCCCTGGCCGGGCGCGCCCTACGAATGCTCGACGCCCGAGCGGATCCGCGCGTTCAGCAACATCGTGTTCGAAGCGGGCATCTCCGCCCCGGTGCGCACCCCGCGGGGGCGCGACATCGACGCGGCATGCGGCCAGCTCAAGACCGCGGCCGAGAAGAAGTCGCGCGCCGAGCTCGACCGGCTGGCGGAAGAGAAGCAGGCGGCGCTGGGCTGAGCTCCGCCACCGCGAGCGGTGCCGGATATTTGTTCGCGCCCGAGCCCCGGCTTTCGCCGGGGTGACGGGTCAACGGGCATCACACCAGCGCGTTCGCGGCGATCAGTTGGCGGTACCATTTCGCGCTGAGCTTGGGCGTGCGCTTCTGGGTGGCGAAGTCGACATAGTGGACGCCGAAGCGCTTGCCATAGCCGTCGGCCCATTCGAAATTGTCGAGCAGGCTCCACAGGAAATAGCCTTTGGCCGGATAGCCTTCGGCCACCGCGCGGTGGAGGTTGGCGATATAGTTGCGCAGGTACATGACGCGATCGGTGTCCCAGACTTCGCCGTCGACCAGCTTGTCGTCGGCGGAGCAGCCGTTCTCGGAGATGTAGAGTGCCCTGGGCTTCCAGAGATCGCTGGTGTGGCGGATCGCCCAGTACATGACTTCGGGGCCGACATAGAGCCAGGGCGATGCCATGCGCGGCGCCGAGCTTGGGTGCGGCAGCAGCCGGTAGCCTTTGGCCGAGCTGTCGGCGGCGACATAGCCGGGGGCGTAGACGTTGAGCGCTACGAAATCGAGCGGACTGCCGATGACGGCCATGTCGCCGGCCTGAACCTTCGGCGCGTTCGCGCCCTCGGCCTCGAGATAGGCGTCGATGTACTTGCCCTCCATCACCGCGCCTAGGAACATCGCATTGGCCTCACGCGTGGCCTTGGCCGCGGCGGCGATGTTGTCCGGAGTCTCGACCACGGGGACGTAGAAATTGGGGTTTTCGGCGATCCCGACCTGCGCGCCGCGGCCGGCCCTGGCGCGGATCGCCTGCACGCCGAGGCCGTGCGCGAGCACGCCGTGGTGGCGGACCTGGTTGACGCGGTCGGGCGGCAGCTTGAGGCCGGGCGCGTGGATGCCGATCTGGTGGCCGAGATCGGTGAAGCAGCGGATCTCGTTGGTGGTCATGAAGTGGCGCACGCGGTCGCCGAGCTGCCCCGCCATGTAGCCCGCATAATCGGCGAAGGCGTAGGCAGTGTCGCGATTCTCCCAGCCGCCGGGCAGCGCCGCGGGCAGATCCCAGTGGAACATGGTGACCCAGGGCTCGATGCCGTTCTCGAGCAGATTGTCGATCACGCGCTTGTAATGGTCGACGCCCTTGGGATTGGGCGTCCCGCGACCCTCGGGGAAGATGCGCGACCAGGCGAGCGACAGGCGATAGGTGCCGACGCCCATGTCCTTGAGCAGCCGGGTGTCCTCGGCGTAGCGGCGGTAGCTGTCGGTCGCGACGTCGCCGGTGTCGCCGCCCGCGACCTTGCCGGGGGTGTGCGAGAAGACGTCCCAAACGGTCTTGCCGCGCCCGTCGACGTCCACCGCCCCCTCGATCTGGTAGGAAGCGGTGGCGCAGCCCCATTTGAAGTCTTTGGGGAAGGCCCGCGGCGTGGGCGTGCCGGCCGCGCCCTGCGCGGCGGCGGCCATCGCGGCGCGGGGGGCTTCGAACCCGGTCAGCAGCGCGGCCGCGCCGAGCGCCTTGCCGAGGTCACGACGCGAAAAATCAGCCATCAGTCTTTCCCCTCCATGTTTGTGACAACGTTAGCAGCTTCGCAGCGGTGATCGAGCCCAAAGCGTATCGTCGCGGGTGGCGCCGCGTGCCGGAATCGCCTAGCGGGGAGCGACTCCCTGCTTCCTGCGGTACGCGCTGCTTGTCCTATCTCACCGATATCCTTCTTGCCGCGGGCGCGGGCACGATCGGCGGCGCCATGAACGCGCTGGCGGGCGGAGGCACCTTCGCGACGCTGCCTGCGCTCATCGCGATGGGCCTGCCCGCCAATACCGCCAATGCGACTTCCAACGTCGCGCTGCTGCCGGGCGCGGGGGCGAGCGCCTGGGAGTTCCGCGACGAGCTGGCGCCGGTAGGTGGGGTGGACGTGGGGCTGCTCGCCGCGATCACCTTCGCGGGCGGGCTGGTGGGCAGCACGCTGCTGGTGATGACGCCGACCAAGGCCTTCGACCTGATCATCCCGTGGCTGCTGCTGTTCGCGCTTGTGGTGATGGCGTTCGGCAAGGCCGCGTCGAACTGGCTCCATGCGCGCGTGACGATCGGACGGCGCACATTGTTCGCGGCGCAGTCGCTGCTCGGAGTCTATGGCGGCTATTTCGGCGGCGGCGTGGGGCTGATCACCACGGCGGTCTATGGGCTGCTCGCCGGGGCGTCGCCGCGCTCGCTCTTCTCGATCCGCACGCTGATGCTGGCGACCGCCAATTTCGCCGCCGCTTTCGTGTTCATCGCGACGGGGCTGGTGGCGTGGGCGGCGTGCGTGCCGATGCTGGCCGGGGGCCTGATCGGCGGCTGGCTGGGCGCCAAGCTGGGCAAGCGGCTGTCGCACCGCGTGGTGCGCGGCTGGACGCTGCTCGTCACCGCGACGACGACGATCGTCTTCTTCGTGCGCGCCTACGCCTGATTTGCTAGGACCGGGTGCATGGAGCGCCCGACGGTCTACCGCCACCGGCTGATCACGCGTATCTGGCACTGGGCGATCGCGCTCGCGGTGCTGGTGCTGATCCCGAGCGGGCTGATGATCTTCAACGCGCACCCGCGGCTCTATTGGGGCCACTACGGCGCCAATTTCGATGCCGCCTGGCTCGAGCTGCCGCGCTTTCCCGGCTGGGTTACGCTGCCGAGCTACTACAGCCTCTCAGGCGCGCGGCACTGGCACCTTGCCTTCGCGCTCGTGCTGGTCGTGGCGGTGCCGCTCTATCTGCTGTGGACGCTGATCGGCGGCCATTGGCGCGACCTGCGCATCCGCCGGGACGAACTGCGCCCGGGGGCGCTGTGGACCGACTTCAAGGCGCATCTCGCGCTGCGCTTCCACGATCCCGAGGACCCGCGCGCCTACAACAGCTTCCAGAAGGCGAGCTATGCCGGCGTGGTGTTCGTATTGCTGCCGCTGCTCGTGCTGACGGGACTCGCACTGGCGCCGGGCATGTGGCCGTGGCTGGCGGACCTGTTCGGCGGGCGGCAATCGGCGCGCTCGATCCACTTCATCGCGATGGCGCTGCTGACGCTGTTCGTGGTCGTCCACCTGACGCTGGTGATCCTGGCGGGGCCGGTCAACGAGCTCCGGTCGATGGTCACCGGCCGGTGGCGCGCGCCTGAGGAGGATCATTCATGATCACGCGGCGCACGCTGATCGTCGGCGGCGGGGCGAGCCTGCTCGCAGGATGCGATTCGCTCACCGACAGCCCCACGCTGATGCGCGCCGAGGACGTGCACCGCTTCCTCCAGCGCTCGGTAACCGGCCGCGCGGCGCTGGCACGCGAGTTCCGCGCGGACCAGCGCAGCCCTGTGTTCCGCGTCAACGGCACCGGCAACCCCGACACGCCCGAATATAATGCGCTCGCCGCCAATCGCTTCGCCGACTGGCGGCTGGCGGTCGACGGGCTGGTGGCGCGGCCGCTGCGGCTGAGCCTCGCGCAGCTCCGGTCGATGCCGCAGCGCGCGCAAATCACGCGGCACGACTGCGTCGAAGGGTGGAGCGCGATCGGCAAATGGCAGGGGCCGCGGCTGGAGACGCTGCTGCAGCTCGCCGGAATCCGCGACGGCGCGCGATACATCGTCTTTCACTGCGCCGACCGGTTCGGCGGCGTGCCCTATTACGAGTCGATCGATCTGATCGATGCCTTCCACCCGCAGACCATCCTCGCATGGGCGATGAACGAC
>DATLJJ010000516.1:0-3054 GCA_035538975.1 Sphingomonas sp.
AGAAACGATGCGCCGCGGCAGTGACTTCGCCGCAGCCGGGGCAGCGCGGCGGCAGCGCCAGGTCGACCAGCCCGGCCAAAGGAGCGAGCGCGTGCACGCACGCCTTGTCCTATGCAGCACGCCGCTGCACAAGCCGCGCGTGAGCGACTCCGAGATCTTCGACCGCACGCTGCGCCGCCGCCGCCGCGACCGCGCCGCGCCGGGCCATGCAGCCTTCACGTTCCTGCGCGACCATATGCTCGACGGGATCGCCGAGCGGCTCGACGCGGTGAAGCGCGACTTCGCCGAGGTGCTCGACATGGGGAGCTTCGGCGGCGACTTCACGCTCCCCGGCGCCCGCATCGCCCGGATGGACGCGGGCTTCGGCTTCGCGCGCGGGGCGGGCGGCGTGCAGGGCGACGAGGATCGCCTCCCCTTCGCGGACGCCAGCTTCGACCTGATCGTCTCGGCCGGCGTGCTCGATCAGGTCAACGACGTCCCCGGCGCGCTTGCGCTCGCACGCCGGGTGCTCAGGCCCGACGGGCTGTTCCTCGGCGCCTTCCTCGGCGCCGGCACGCTGTCGATGCTGCGCGCCTGCCTGATGGCAGCCGAGGCCGAGCGGCCGGTGGCGCGCTTCCACCCCCAGATCGACGTGCGTTCGGCAGGCGACCTCCTCGGCCGCGCCGGCTTCGCGCTGCCGGTGGCCGACGTCGAGACGCTCAGCGTGCGCTATGCGAGCTTCGCCAATCTGCTGCGCGACCTGCGCGGCATGGCGGCGACCAACCTGCTCCCCGCTGCGCCGCCGCTCAGCCGCGAGACGCTCGCGCGGGCCGCTGAGGCCTTTGCCGCGCGCGCCGATGCCGACGGGCGCACCACCGAGCGGTTCGAGATCGTCTATCTCACCGGCTGGGCGCCCGATCCCTCGCAGCCCCAGCCCGCCCGGCGCGGCAGCGCCACCGCCTCGCTTGCGGAAGCGCTCAAGCGCAAGAACTGAGCACCGCCTCCAGCAACGGGATCAGCGGCTCGTCCGCAGGGGGCATGGCAAGTTTGCGCAGCTCGGCAGGCCGCGCCCATTTGAGGGCGCTCGCATGGTGCGGCTCCGGCGTCCCCTCCCAGCTGGCCAGCGTATAGAGCAGCAGGAGCAACTGCCGCTCGCCGAGCGGCTCGCTGGCGAAGGCCGCAGGGGCGAGCGCCGCGGCGTCCACGCGCACACCGAGTTCCTCCTCCAGCTCGCGCGCCAGTGCCGCTTCGGGCAACTCGCCCTCCTCGACCTTGCCCCCCGGGAACTCCCAGAGCCCCGCCATCGGCTTGCCGGGCGGGCGTTGCTGCACCAGCACGCGCCCCTCTCCGTCCACCATCGCCGCGGCCACCACCAGCAGAAGCCTGTCTCGCATAAGTTCTTGGTAACCCGATCCCGTTACGATTCCGCGCGATCCTTGGGGGAGAAACGATGCCGATGCGAGACCTGGTCCGGCTTTTCCGGCGTATTGCGTCCGATCGCCGCGCAGCCACTGCAGTGGAATATGGCCTCGTGGTGGCGTTGATCGTGATCGCGATGGTCGCCAGCCTGGCGACGGTCGGCAACGTGACGGGCCGCATGTGGGACGACGTCAGCGAAAAGGTCCGGAGCGCCCACTGAGCAAAAGCAAACGGACCGTTAATATTTGATTTTAGGCCTTTCTTTACGCGTTCCCGCTAATCTCGAAGATGCCGTACCGGGTTTCCGGTCCGGCCGGGTGAATGAAGCACTTTCGAAACGTTGGAGACCGGTAATGCAGAAGATCCGCAACTTCCTGAAGAATTCCAAGGGCGCGACCGCGATCGAGTACGGCCTGATCGCCGCTCTGATCGCCGTGGCCGCCATCGCCGCCATGCAGGGCCTGGGCAACCAGCTCAAGACCACCTTCACCAATGTCTCTGAGAACATGAAGGCGTCGAACTAAGTCGAACGTCGACTGAAAAGATCGGGGCGGCGGACTCAGGGGTCCGCCGCCCTTTTCTTTTGTCTGCAGCGATCGCGGCGGAAGAACCCGCAGCGACGGGAAAGAATCAGACCCGGCCCATCGCCAGGAACTTGGCGCGGCGCGCCTGGCGCAGCGCGTCCGCCAGCTGGCCGTCCAGCCCGTCGAGCGCCGCGGCGATCGCGTCGCCCAGCGCCTTCACCGCCGCAGCGGGATCGCGATGCGCGCCGCCCAGCGGCTCGGCCACGATCCGGTCGATCACGCCCAGTTCCTTCAGATGCTGCGCGGTGACCTTCATCGCCTCGGCGGCATCGGGGGCCTTGTCGGCGGTGCGCCACAGGATCGAGGCGCAGCCTTCCGGCGAGATCACCGAATAGACCGCGTGCTCCATCATCAGCACGGTGTTGCCCGCGGCAAGCGCGATCGCGCCGCCCGAGCCACCTTCACCCAGGATCGCCGAGACCAAAGGCACGCCGAGATTGAGGCATTGTTCGGTCGAGCGCGCGATCGCCTCGGCCTGCCCCCGCTCCTCGGCCTGCACGCCCGGAAAGGCGCCCGAAGTGTCGACGAGGGTGACCACCGGCAGGCCGAACCGGTCGGCCAGCTGCATCAGGCGGATCGCCTTGCGATAGCCCTCGGGCTTGCCCATCCCGAAATTATGCTTGAGCCGGCTGGCGGTATCGTCGCCCTTTTCGTGGCCGATCACCATCACGCGGCGCCCACGGAAACGGCCTAGCCCGCCGATGATCGCATTGTCGTCGGCAAAGGCACGGTCGCCGCCCAGCGGCATGAAGTCCTCGATCAGCCCGGCGACATAGTGTTTGAAGTGCGGCCGCTCGGGATGCCGCGCGACCTGCGTCTTCTGCCACGGCGTGAGCCTGGCGTAGGTCTCCTGGAGCAGCCGCTCGGCCTTGGCCTGGAGGGGTGCGATCTCCGCGTCGATGTCCACCGCGCCCCCTTCGGCGGTGTCGCGAAGTGCGTCGATCCGGCTCTGGAGCTCGGCGATCGGTTTCTCGAAGTCGAGGAAAGTTGCCATCGGCGCGGGGGTTAGGCCGGGCGCGGCTTCGCGTCAACGAGGCCCGTCAATCCTCCTCCTGGCGGGGGAGGATGCTCA
>DATLJJ010000517.1:0-2982 GCA_035538975.1 Sphingomonas sp.
GCGCCGTGCGCGCGATGTTGCTCGCCTGCGCGCCCTGCTGGAGCGCGGCGCCGAACACCACGTCGTCGACTTCGGCCGGATCGACGCCCGCGCGCTCTACCGCGGCACGGATCGAATGGCTGGCGAGCGTGGGCGAGGGCAGGTTGTTGAACGCGCCGCGATAGGCGCGTCCGATCGGCGTGCGGGCGGTGGAGACGATCACTGCGGAGCGCATTTGCTTCTTTCCTTCTTCGCTCCCCTCCCGGTTTGCGGGGAGGGGAGATTGAGTCACACGTAAACCAGCGAGATCCACTCGGCGATCAGCGCGGGTTTCGCCTCGTCCTCGATCTCGAGGACATAGTGCTGGACCTGCTCCCAGGTGCCGGGCTGGCGCTCGACGAACTTGAGCAGAGTGAAGCGGCCGCGCACGCGCTTGCCCGAACGCACCGGCGTGACGAAGCGTACCTTGTTGCCGCCGTAGTTCACGCCCATCCGCGCGCCGGCGATGCGGGGAGCGCCGGTCCGGGCGGCGAGCATCGGCATCAGCGAAAGCGACAGGAAGCCATGTGCGATCGTGCCGCCGAACGGCGTCTGCGCGGCGCGCTCAGGGTCGACGTGGATGAACTGATGGTCGCCGGTGGCTTCGGCGAAGCTGTCGATCATTGCCTGGGTGACTTCGACCCAGTCGGAGACGCGCTCGGTGCCGATGCTTGCTGCCATCTGCTCGACGGTGATGCTGTCCACGTGCCTTTTCCTGCCGCGAGCGGAGTTCGCGTCCTTTCTGGCAGCGGTGCCGGCACTTCGCAAGGGATCGGCGAACCCGATCCACTAAAAACCCATGTGATGCACCTAGATGCTGTGGCGGATATGTGCAGACTCGAAATTCGAAAATTGCGACGTTCCCGCATGGGAGAGAGCAGCTTCCGGCTGCGTCCACTTGACGACGGGGCTGTTTGGTTGGCGAATTCAGCGGGGCCGATTCGCGGCCTTGGGGGGATTTTGAATGCGGAGATTGTGGCTTGCCGGCGCGATGGCGCTGGCGACGGCGCTCGCGTGCGATGGGGGCATCGCACTGGCGAAGGAAAGCACTGCGGCGACGGCAGGCAAGGCCGACGAGGCCGACGAGGCGAAACTGTCACCGGCCGCAGAACAGTTCCTGAAGAGTCTCCATCCGCGCACCGGCGACGTCGTCATTCCCGAAGCCAGGGCAGTGATGCATCTGGGCGATCGCTATTATTTCCTGCCCGCCGCGGATGCCAGGCGCGTGCTGGTCGAGGTATGGCGCAACCCGCCCGAAGCCGTGAGCGACGTGCTCGGTCTCGTGCTCGAGAAGGACAGCACCGCATTCCAGAACGTCTGGGGCGCGGTGATCACCTATCAGGATAGCGGTCATGTCTCGGATGCCGACGCCAACGAGCAGGACTATGACGCGGTGCTCGCCGACATGCGCAAAGGCGACGCGGAAGAGAACCAGCAGCGAAAGGCCGCGGGCTTCCCGGAGCTCAGGCTCGTAGGCTGGGCGCAGCCGCCGGCCTATGATGCGGCGAACCACGCGCTGATCTGGGCGCGCGAGCTGGAGGAGGTCGGCTCGCCCGACCATGGACTCAACTACGACGTCCGGCTGCTGGGACGCACCGGCGTGCTGAGCCTCAACATGGTCTCGGGCATGTCGTCGATCGCCGAGGTGCGCGCGGCTGCGCAGGACTTCGGCAAGGCAGTGAGCTTCCAGCCGGGCGCGGCTTATGCCGACTTCAATTCCTCGACCGACCAAAGCGCCGAATATGGCCTCGCCGGGCTCGTCGCCGGCGGCGCGGCGGTGGCAGTGGCGAAGAAAGTGGGGCTGCTCGCGATCGTGCTCAAGTTTGGCAAGATCATCCTGATCGGCCTGGCGGCGGCGGGCGCCGCCGTGCTCGGGTTCTTCAAGCGTCTGCTCGGGCGGCGCAACGGGGAAGAGGAAGCGCTCTAGGCGGTGGCTTCGTCCTGCTCCAGCGGCCTGCCGCCTCGCGCGCGAAGGTCGCTGAGCAGCGTGCGCATCGCCCAACCGCAGGCGCGCGCGATCTGGCTGCCGTCGAGCCCCCATTGATCGCGCATCTCTAGCCAGGCCGAGGTGTGGAGGAACTGGAGCATCGCGGTGGCGAGCCTGCGGTCGGTCTCGGGCAGGTCCTTCACGGCATCTGCGGTGGCGGCGGTGTAGGCGGCGACGCGTGCCTCGCGATCCGCAAGCCGCGCGGCGCGGCCCTGCGGGGTGGTGCGGATGACCGTCGCTACAGGCGCGATCCGGTCGAATCCCTCGTAGATCGCGGGCAAGGTCGAGAGCAGTTCGGCCTCGGACTGCGGGTAGTGGACATTGGGGCCGGCGAGGTTGGTCACGCGCTCGCGCAATGCACGGAGCAGCGATTCCTGGTCCGGATAATAGCGATAGACCGTGCGGCGCGAGAGCCCCGACCGCGCCGCGACGGCGTCGTGGTTCACGCGCTCGTCGTCGGCGAGCAGCCCCACCAGCGCGTCGCCGATCTTCGTCCGCGTATGCGGATTGTCCGGGGTTTCTGGCTTCGCCGGGTCGGACAGGAGGAATTTCCGTTTGTGCATAGGGCTCCCAATAAACGCGACACAAAAAGTGTCAAATCATGATTGACACAGTTTGTGCCCTGCGTATTAGGCGCGCCACACACAACAAAAGGGGCGCGCCACACGCAGGAAATCAGGAGATCAGGGATGTTGTTTCACGTATCCATCGACGCCGACGACCCCAGGCACGTCGCAGAGGTGATCGCCGAACTCTGGGGAGGCATCGCGACGCCGTTCCCGCCGGTGATCGAAGGAAGCTGGATCGCAATGGCCGGCGACGACCGCAACACGGCAGTCGAGGTCTATCCGCGCGGCACCGAGCTGGTGGAGGCCGCGGGCGACGCCGATGCGCATGGCAGGATCGGCGCCAATGGCCGACATTCCTCGACCCATTTCGCGATGGCGACGGCGCTTGGCGTCGAACAGGTGCTGGCG
>DATLJJ010000518.1:0-3696 GCA_035538975.1 Sphingomonas sp.
CCTCGGCAATTTCGACGCGGTGGTGCTCGACCCACCGCGCGCGGGCGCCCGCGAGCAGGTCGCTGAACTGGCCGGTTCCAAAACCCCTGTCATCGCCTATATATCCTGTAATCCCAGCACCTTTGCACGCGATGCCGAGACTTTGTCGCAGGGCGGATACGTGCTCGATTGGGTGCAGCCGGTCGGCCAGTTCCGCTGGTCGACGCATGTCGAGCTGGCGGCGCGGTTCACGCGTCAGGGATAGTCCGCGCGCAGGAAGAAGAGGCCGTCGGACGGCGCGTTGAGCCCCAGCCGGGCGCGATCGCGCGCCGCGAGCGCTTCGCCGATGTCCGCAGGCGACCATCTTCCCTGGCCGACCAGCGCGAGGCAACCGACCATGGATCGCACCTGATGATGCAGGAACGATCGCGCCGAGGCACGTACCAGCACCCGCTCGCCCACGCGTACGACGTTCAGACGATCGAGCGACTTCACAGGGCTTTCGGACTGGCAATGGACCGAACGGAAAGTGGTGAAGTCATGCCGCCCCACGAGCAGGTCCGCGCCCGCCTGCATCGCCGCCTCGTCGAGCGGCACGGCAACCCGCCACGCCAATCCCTTTTCCCAGGTGAGCGGCGCGCGGCGGTTGACGATGCGATATTCGTAGTGCCGCCCGATGCACGAGAAGCGTGCGTGCCAGTCGTCGGGCACCGCGACGCAGTCGAGGATCGCCACAGGGTTCGGCCTCAGACGCGAGTTCAGCGCCTCCATGAGCCGGAAGGCCGCAATGTCCTTCTTGATTTCGAGGTGCGCACGCATCCCCGTCGCATGCACGCCCGCGTCGGTTCGGCCCGCGGCATGGACCACGACCGTCTCGCCGGTGACGGCGAAGGCGGCTTCCTCGATCGCCTGCTGCACGCTGGGACCATGATCCTGCCGCTGCCAGCCCACGAACGGGCGGCCGTCATATTCCACGGTAAGGGCAAAGCGCGTCAAAGCTGCGTCCCCGCAGGAATGGCGAAGCCGCGCAGCAGCTCCTCTGACGTCATGACGCCACGCCCGGCGCGCTGGACGAGGAGGGGGCGGATCGCGCCTTCGGAGCAGGCGACCGTAAGCGCCTCGTCGAGCACTGCGCCAGCTGCTCCCGAGCTCTCCAGCACTTCCGCCGCCAGCACTTCCGCCGAATGCACGCGCACTCGCTCGCCATCTACTTCGAAGAACGCCCCCGGCGCCGGATTGAACGCGCGCACCTGGCGTTCGACTTCGGCTGCGGCTCGCGTGAAGTCCAGCCGGGCCTCCGCCTTGTCGATCTTGGGGGCATAGGTGACGCCGTCCTCCGGCTGCGGCACCGGCGGATGAGCTTCGGGGTCGGCAAGCACCTCCACCATCAGTCGCGCACCCATGGCGCTGAGCTCGGCAGTGAGCTCGCCCGCCGTCTTGCCGTCGATCGGGGTGCGCCCCTCCAGCCGCACGGGGCCCGTATCCAGCCCGGCCTCCATCTGCATGATGCCCACGCCCGTCTCCGCGTCGCCCGCCAGGATCGCTCGCTGGATCGGCGCGGCGCCTCGCCAGCGCGGCAGCAGCGAGGCATGGACGTTGAGGCAGCCGAGCCGCGGCGCGTCGAGCACCGCACGCGGCAGAATCAATCCATATGCGGCGACCACCGCCGCATCGGCATCGAGTGCAGCGAATTCCGCCTGCGCCACCGGATCGCGCAGCGTCAGCGGCGTCCGCACCTCGATTCCCAGCGCTTCCGCCCGTGCGTGGACAGGGGAGGGCGTGAGCGCCTTGCCGCGCCCGGCGCGTCGCGGCGGCTGGCTGTATGCCGCCACGACGTCGTGTCCAGCCGCTACCAGCGCCTCGAGCACAGGCACGGCGAATTCGGGGGTTCCCATGAAGATGATCCGCATATGCTTCCTCAACCGCTTGGCAGGCGCATGCGCAAGCCCCTATGTCTCGCGCCATGGCTTCTCCCGAAATCGAAGCGCTCACTCAGGCCCTGTCTCGCCTGCCGGGGCTCGGTCCGCGTTCCGCACGGCGCGCCGTCCTGCATCTTCTCAAAAAGCGCGAGACGGCGCTCGATCCCTTGCTGTCCGCACTGAGCGCCGTCAGCCGCAATCTCGCCACCTGCAGCACCTGCGGCAACGTCGATACGTCGGATCCCTGCGCGATCTGCGCCGATCCGCGCCGCGATGCGCGTGCGCTCTGCGTGGTCGAGGAAGTCGCCGACCTGTGGGCGCTGGAGCGTTCGCGGCTCTTTCCCGGCCGTTTCCATGTCCTCGGCGGCCGGCTCTCCGCACTGGAAGGCGTGCGCCCGGAGGACCTGCGCGTCGACAGCCTTGTCCGCCGTATCGCCGCGGGCGGGATCGACGAGGTCGTGCTGGCGATGAACGCCACGCTGGAGGGACAGACGACGGCCCACTACATCGCCGAACGGCTCGAGGCCTACCCCGTCCGCATCACCCAGCTCGCGCACGGCCTGCCTGTGGGCGGCGAGCTCGACTACCTTGATGAAGGCACGCTCGCCCAGGCTCTCCGCGCCCGTCGGCCGGTCGCCTGACTTCCCACGCGGAGCCGCGGACCGCGGAGGTTTTTCGCGGAGAGGTGCAGAGGACGCAGAGATGCTGGGGGCATTCGCTGGCGGCTACGCGGCGGGCCCTCTGCGTCCTCTGCGCGAGTATCTTCTTCTCCGCGCCTCCCCGTGAATCAAAATAGCGCCCGGCTTGCGACCAAAGCCTACGGCGCCTATTTGGGACGGATGGCCGTACTCCCGATTGTAGAAGTTCCCGATCCCCGCCTGCGCCTCATCTCCGAACCGGTGGAGAAGGTAGACGACGAGTTGCGCGCGCTGATCGCCGACATGTTCGACACCATGTACGACGCGCCCGGCATCGGCCTCGCCGCGATCCAGGTGGGCGTTCCCAAGCGCGTGATCGTGATGGACCTCCAGGAAAACGAAGACGAGGAAGGCAAGCCGATCCGCGAGCCCCGCGTCTTCATCAATCCCGAGATCCTCGATCCGGCCGAGGAACAGTCGGTCTATACCGAGGGCTGCCTCTCGATTCCTGACCAGTTCGCCGACGTCGAGCGCCCCGCGCGCTGCCGGGTGAAGTGGCTCGACGAGCAGGGCGAGGCGCATGACGAGGTCTTCGAGGGCCTGCTCGCCACCTGTATCCAGCATGAGATGGATCATCTGCAGGGGATCGTCTTCATCGATCATCTCTCGCGCCTGAAGCGCGACATGATCCTCAAGAAGCTCGCCAAGGCCCGCAAGGCCGCGGCCTGATCAGTCCGGGCAGGGGACCAGCCCGATCGGGCCGAAGGTCTTCGATTCCACCAGCATCGCGCCGGCGGACTCCGCGAAGCGCAGCTTGATCACTTCGCTCATCCGCTCGCCTTCGGCGTGGCACTGCGCATGGACGTCGTAGCCGCCGGCGACCTGCGTCACCCGATCGAAGTCGCACGAGACTTCGCCGGCGGTAGCGAGGTGGCGTTCCTCGAAGCGCCAGGCTCCGTCCCGGCATAGCCCCGTGTTGGCCGCCCAGCGCCCGACATAGCGCGCGGGGGCGCCTTCGGGCGCGGCGGCTTCTGCGTTCACCGGATGCTGATTCTCGAGCGGCGGCGGTTCTGGCGGCATGGCGGCACCGGGCGCCACGCTTCCGGCCTGCGACTCTGCCAGATTGTTGTCGAGCACATTGCTCTCGGTGGAAGGCGAGC
>DATLJJ010000519.1:0-1546 GCA_035538975.1 Sphingomonas sp.
CCGGTGTTGCCGCCCTGCGGCACCAGCGCGATGTTGTGCGCGGAGGCGAGCTTGCAGATAGCCGAGACCTCCGCCGTCGAGCCCGGGCGCAGCACCAGCGGCGAGCGGCCGTGGAACAGATTGCGCTCCTCGGTGACGTAGGGCGCGATGTCGTTCGCGTCGGTGATCGCGTGGCGCTCGCCGACGATCTTGCGGAATTGCTCGATCAGCTCGGGCGCAAGCGGCGGGATGGCAGGCTTTTCGATGTTCATCTCGTCGTCTTCTTTCTTTCGCGTTCTAGCGCGCCACCGCCGCCCGGCGCAGCCGGTCGTTGATCGCTTCGCCCAGGCCCTCCTCGGGAATTGCCATTACGGCGATCGCTCGCGGCCTTCGCGCATCCAGGCTGCGAAGATAGCCGAACAGGTTGGCGGCGGCTTCATCGAGATCACCGGTGGGCGACAAATTCATGACGGCGGCAGCCGCATCGACGCCCGGCAGCCGCGCGGGGCCGAACGCGAGCAGCGCTTCGTCCGGCGCGACATCGCGCGCATCGAGCCGCACATGGGCGCGCGGCGCGTAATGCGAGGCCAGCATGCCCGGAGCCAGCGGCTGGCTGTCGTCGCTTTCGGCCTCCACGGGCGGCCGCGCCAGCGGCAGGCCGAGCACCGCCTCGATCCGCTCCCGCGACAGCCCGCCGGGCCGCAGCAACATCGGCATGTCGAAGCAGCCGACAATGGTGGATTCGACGCCGACCGTAACAGGCCCGCCGTCCACGATCAGGTCGATCCGCCCCGACAGGTCGCTCTCGACATGGGCGGCCAGCGTCGGCGAGACGTGGCCGGAGATGTTGGCGGACGGCGCCACCACGGCCCCTCCGAACGCGCGCAGGATCGCCTGCGCGACCGGGTGGGCGGGGATGCGGATGGCGACGGTGTCGAGGCCCGCGGTGGCGAGGTCCGCCACCGGGCAGCCTTCCGTCTTCGGCACCACCAGCGTCAGCGGCCCCGGCCAGAACGCCTCGGCAAGGCTCAAGGCGCGCGCGTCGAATCGCCCGATCCGCCGCGCGGCGTTGAGATCTGCGACATGCGCGATGAGCGGATTGAACGCCGGCCGCCCCTTGGCGGCGTAAAGGTGGGCGATCGCGGTGGCATTGGCGGCGTCGGCCCCCAGTCCATAGACCGTCTCGGTCGGAAACGCGACCAGCCCGCCGGCCGCCAGGGTCCGGGCGGCGGCCTCCGCGCCGGCCGCGCCGGCCGGCAAAATCAGCGTTTCAAGACCCGTTTTCACAGGGATAAAATTCCTCAGCCCGGCCGCTTGCGGTGCGCCAAACCCGACGCTATAAGCCGCCTTCTTGTCGGAGTGTGGCTCAGCCCGGTAGAGCACTGCGTTCGGGACGCAGGGGTCGCAGGTTCGAATCCTGCCACTCCGACCATTCTTCCAAAAGTCGACGTTTTGCAGAGGCTTGGCAGACCGGCGCCAACGCCTCAGGCCGCCTTTTTGCAACGATTTCGGGATCGGGTCCACGGCCGATTTGGCGGGGCAGGGCCGCTTGTTCCGGCGACGAAGG
>DATLJJ010000520.1:0-3221 GCA_035538975.1 Sphingomonas sp.
CGAACCAGGCAAAGCGGTTCCGGCCGGCCTTCTTGGCCTGGTACATGGCGATGTCGGCCGAGCGCATCAGCGCCTCGATGCCTGTGCAGTCGAAGTCCGATCGCGCGATGCCCAGCGAGCAGCTGATGTGGAGCTTGAACCCCTCGGCGTCGAAAGGCTGGGCCATGCGGCTGACCAGCTTCTCGGCGATGCGCTCGATCGTGCCCGGCTCGGCGGGGTCGAACAGGAAGCCGCAGGCGAACTCGTCGCCGCCCAGCCGCGCGGTGATCGCAACCGGGGGCATGGCCGCGGCGATCTCGGCCGCGACGCCGCGCAGCAGCGCGTCGCCCACGGCGTGGCCGTGCATGTCGTTGATCGTCTTGAAATGATCGAGGTCGAGCATGATCAGCGCCATCGCCTTGCGGCGGCGCTGGGCGCGCACGAACATCGCGGCGCCTTCCTCTGACAGGCTGCGGCGGTTGAGGAAGCCGGTGAGCGGATCGCGGCTGGCGAGCTGCTGCGCACGCTCCTCGGCGGCGGCGCGGATCCGGACTTCCTGGCTCAGCTCGCGATGCCGGCGCCAGCCGAACAGGATCAGCGCCACGTTGAGCAGCAGCGCGATCACCAGCGATCGGTCTGCAGGCTGTCCGCCCTTGAAATAATAGGCGAGCGTCTTGGAGAGCACGCCGCTTCCGGTGCCCACGAACAGCAGGATCGCCGCGACGCTGACTGCGCCTGCGAGCAGATTGGTCCGCGGCGGCGCTTCCCCGTTGTTGTCATGGTCCAGCGGCATGGCCTGGACGAGCTCCCTCAGTGCATCGCCAGTTTTCCCACGCGGATAGTGTAGATCAGGTTAAATACGGAGCTTTCCAAAACCTTGCATGCGACGGGCTGCGGGAGAGGTTGCGCAGACGGCGTTTCATGGCTATGTGCCCGCCCGACCGTTCCTCGTGAACGCGAGACTTGGGCGCCCCGAGGGGTGACGCCGGCCGACGAGGTTTCGTCCGCCGGCGCGTTTTGCGTTTGGCGGGTGCGTGTCCGGAATGGAGTGATTTTGGTCCCATGTTCGAGAGTCTGAGCGATCGGCTAGGCGGCGTCTTCGAGCGCCTGCGCGGCCGCGGCGCGCTCAACGAGGGCGATGTCCGCACCGCGATGCGCGAAGTGCGGATCGCGCTGCTCGAAGCGGACGTCGCGCTCCCCGTCGCGCGCGACTTCGTCGACAAGATCACCGAAGCGGCCGTCGGCCAGCAGGTGCTGCGCTCGGTCACTCCGGGCCAGCAGGTCGTCAAGATCGTCCACGATGCGCTCGTGGACATGCTCGGCCCGGACACTGCCGAGCTCGCGATCGACGTAACGCCGCCCGCGGTGATCATGCTCGTCGGTCTCCAGGGTTCGGGCAAGACCACCACCACCGCCAAATTGTCCAAGCTTCTCAAGAAGCAGGGCAAGAAAGTGATGATGGCGTCGCTGGACGTGAACCGTCCGGCCGCGCAGGAGCAGCTCGCGGTCCTCGGCACCCAGACCGAGGTCAACACGCTGCCGATCGTCGCCGGCCAGCAGCCCGTCGACATCGCGAAGCGTGCGCTCCAGTCGGCGAAGCTCCAGGGCTTCGACGTGCTGATGCTCGACACCGCCGGGCGACTCCATGTCGACCAGGCGCTGATGGACGAGATGAAGGCCGTCGCCGACATCGCGCGTCCGCAGGAAATCCTCCTCGTCGTCGACAGCCTCACCGGCCAGGACGCCGTCAACGTCGCTTCGAGCTTCTCCGAGCAGGTGCCGCTCACCGGCGTGATCCTCACCCGCATGGACGGCGACGCCCGCGGCGGCGCGGCGCTGTCGATGCGCGCGGTCACCGGCAAGCCGATCAAGTTCGCCGGCATGGGCGAGAAGCTCGACGCGATCGAGCCCTTCCATCCCAAGCGCGTCGCGGGCCGCATCCTCGGCATGGGCGACGTCGTGTCGCTGGTCGAGAAGGCCGCGCAGGCGATCCAGGAGGAAGACGCCGAGCGCATGGCGAACCGGCTCGCCAAGGGCCAGTTCGACATGAACGACCTGCGCAGCCAGCTCGCCCAGATGCGCCGCATGGGCGGCATCGGCGCGCTCGCCGGCATGCTCCCGGGTATGAAGAAGGCGCAGGCCGCGGTCGATCAGGTCGGCGGCGACAAGGTGCTGCTTCGCATGGACGCGATGATCGGCTCGATGACGCCGAAGGAGCGTGCCAAGCCCGAGCTGCTCAACGCCAAGCGCAAGATCCGCATCGCCAACGGCAGCGGTACGACCGTCCAGGAAGTCAACAAGCTCATCAAGATGCATCAGGAGATGCAGACCGCGATGAAGCGGCTGAAGAAGATGGGCGGGCTCAAGGGCATGCTGGGCATGCTCGGCAAGGGTGGTCCCGGCGGCGGCATGGGCGGGCTCGGCAACGCGCTCGGCGGCCCCGAGATGGGCGAGATGATGGGCAAGGTGGGCGGCGGCCTGCCGGGCCTTCCGGGCGGGCCGAACCTGCCTCCCGGCTTCGAGAATTTGCTGAAGAAAAAGTAACTTACAACCGAATTGATAAGAAGGAAGTGAAGTAATGGCTCTCTCTATGCGTCTTTCGCGCGGCGGTTCGAAGAAGCGCCCCTATTACCGGATCGTGGTCGCCGACGCGCGCAGCCCGCGTGACGGCAAGTTCATCGAGAAGATCGGCACCTACAATCCGCTTCTCGCCAAGGATTCGCCCGAGCGCGTCAAGCTCGACACCGATCGCGCGAAGCATTGGCTGAGCGTCGGCGCCCAGCCGACCGATCGCGTGCTGCGCTTCCTCGACGCTGCCGGCCTCAAGGAGCGTACGGCGCGCAACAACCCGAAGAAGGCCGAGCCGGGCGAGAAGGCCAAGGAGCGCGCCGAGGAGCGTGCCGAGAAGGTGAAGGCCGCCGAGGAAACCGCTGCCGCTGCCGCAGCTGCTCCGGCCGTCGAAGAGGCTCCGGCCGAGGCGCCCGCCGAGGAGGCTCCCGCCGCCGAGGAAGCTTCGGAAGCCTGAGGCAATTGGCGGCCGTCGTGCGTTTCCCCGGGCAGACACCTGCCAGAGGAGCGCATGATGGCCAGCCAGCCCCCCAGCGGACCGGACGATATCGAGCGTGAGGAGCCGGGCGATACCCAGACCGATCCTACCGGCGCCTCGACCGAAGAACCGGCCGAAGGCGACGAGGAATCCGCACCGCGGAACCCGGATTCGCCGCAGGGTTGACCTCGTTCCC
>DATLJJ010000521.1:0-13505 GCA_035538975.1 Sphingomonas sp.
TGTATCTGGCGATCGCGACCGTGCTCGCCTTCGTCTTCGGCGTGAACAGCAAGGCGGGCGGCAGCCAGCCGCCGGTCAGTGTGCCGCCGAGCGCGCTTTTCGACGAGAACGGCAAGAAAATGGAGCGACCGGCCTAAAGGACCGGCCGGTGCGGCCGCTTATCGGAACGGGGGTTTTGCATGGCCATCGAATCGATCGCGAAGACGCTGGGAATGGGATCGGGCATCGACATCGGTGCGCTGGTCGGCCAGCTCGTCGATGCCTCCTTCGCCAACCGCAACGCCGCGATTACCGCGAAGGAAGAAACGCTCACCGCCCAGATCTCCAAGGCGAGCGAGCTCAAGAGCGGCATCTCCGATTTCGCTACGGCGCTGGCGCAGCTGACGTCGGGCGGCACGCTCGCCATGCAGCCGACGAGCTCGAACACCGGCATCGTCAAGGTGAGCCGGACGGCGGGCGCGAGCCTTGGAGAAATCAGCGCCAGCGTCGAGGTTCGCCAGCTCGCCCAGAGCCAGGTCGCGAGCACCAATGCCTTCACCGGCGGCGCTTCGACCGTGGTCGGTACCGGCACGCTCACGCTGACTTTCGGCACTGCCACGGTCACCGATGGCGCGATGACCGGCTTCGCTTCCGGGCCTGCCACGCCCGTCAGCATCACGATCGACCCGGCGCACAACACGCTGCAGGGCGTGGCCGACGCAATCAACGCGGCGAAGGCCGGCGTGACTGCCTCGATCGTCACCGACAGCAGCGGCGCGCGGCTGATGCTCAAGGGCGGCACCGGCGAATCGCAGGCGTTCGAGCTCACGGGCAGCGCGGGGCTGGAGAGCCTGAACATCGGCCGCGGCGCCACGGGTTCGACGATCAACGCCACCGCGCAGAACGCGCTGGTGTCGCTCGACGGAGTCGAGGTCGGCTATCCGGTCAACACGATCTCGGGGCTCATTCCGGGCGTGCGGCTCGACCTGGTGACTGCGGCGGTGGGGACAAGGGTCTCGATCGGCACCACGCGTCCGACGGCGGAAATCCGCGATGCCGTGACCAACTTCGTCGATGCCTACAACCAGGTGTACAAGCTGGTGAAGGACGCGATCGATCCCGTCGGCGGCCCGCTGCGCGGCGACCCGGCGGCCAAGGATCTGTTGCGCCAGCTGAAGGGTCTGACGCTCACGGAGCTGCTCCCGGGCGCGCCTGCCGAGACGCCGGCCACGCTCGCCAGCATCGGCGTCGCTACCCAGCGTGACGGCACGCTGCGCGTCGATAGCACGCAGCTGTCGAAAATGCTGACCGACTATCCCGACCACCTCGAGGCGATGTTCGCGCAAGGTAAGGGTGTCACCGTCGCCCTCACCAAAATCGCCGACAGCGCCACGGGCAAGGACAAGCCTCTCGGCGCGGACGAAGTCACCGGGCTCGCCGCGAGCCTGCTCAACTATGGCAAGGCGCAGACCAAGGTCGCGCTCGACAAGGAAGACGTAGTCGCCGACGTCGAACGGATGCGCACGCGCATGACCCAGCAGTTCGCGGCAATGGACGCGCGCGTGGCGGCGTACAAATCGACTCAGGGGTTCCTGCAGCAGCAGATCGACGCCTGGAACGCGAACGACTGACGCCATGACGCGATACGCAACCGCGCTCGCGGCCGATCCCGCCAGCACCTATCGCCAGATCGACCTCGCTGGGCGCACTGCGGGTGCCGACCCGCACCGGCTGGTCGCGCTGCTCTACGAAGAGGGTTCCGCGGCGCTGCGCACGGCGGCGCATGCCGTCGAGACGCGGCGCTTCGCCGTCAAGAGCGAGCGCGTCGCGCGTGCGACCGCGATCCTGTTCGCGCTCGAGGCGGGACTCGATTTCGACCGCGGCGGCGATGTCGCACGCACGCTTGCCACTTTCTATCACGGACTGCGCCAGCAGGTGCTCGCGGCGAGCCTCGGCAGCGACCCCGCACCGTTCCGCGACGCCGCCCGGAGCCTCGACGAAATCGCCGCCGCCTGGGCCAGCGTGCGGGAGTAACCCGCGTTCCCTTCGCTGGAAGGGGGACTCTGGTCACCCCCAGCGCTCCAATACCTGCTCCGCCGTCTCGAACCGACCCTCTGCTCCCGCTTCGGCCGGCGTCGCCGAGAAGCGCGGTACGGAAGCGGGCTGCACCCCATTGTCGTCCCCTGCGAAGGTGCCGCGAGCACGGTTGTGCGGATGGAGCGGTGCTTCGGTGAGCGACAGCACCGGCGTCACGCACGCCGGCCCCGCAGCGAAGATCGCCGCCCATTCGTCGCGGGTGCGTGTCGCAAAGGCTTCGGAAAGCGCGCCCGCTAGCAGCCCCCAGTGGCTCCGGTCATAGGGATCGTAGCGCCAGCCATCGATGTTCAGGCCTTCGCACAGCGCCTGGAATGCCTGGGGCTCGATCGCGCCCACCGCGACATGGCGTCCGTCGGCGCAGGCATAGCAGCGATAGAAGGGTGCGCCGCCGTCGATCATGTTGGCGGCGCGCGCGTCGATCCAGCGGCCGTTTTCGTGCAGCGCGTAGTGGAGCGTCATCAGCGAGGCGAGCCCGTCGACCTGCGCTGCCTCGACCACCTGCCCGCGCCCGGTCGCCTGTGCCGCAAGGATCGCCGCGACCATGCCCAGCGCGAGGTACAGCGCGCCCGCGGCATATTCGCGAGCAGGTTGAGCGGCGGCACCGGACTCGCGGCGGGGCCGATCGCGTGGAGCGCGCCCGAGAGAGCGAGATGGTTGATGTCGTTGCCCGCGCTGCCGGCGAGCGGGCCCTCGTGTCCCCAGCCGCTCGCGCGGCCATAGGCGAGCCGCGGATTGAGCGCGAGGCAGCGCGCGGGATCGAGCCCCAGCTCCTCGGCCACGCCCGGGCGGAATCCCTCGATCACGCCGTCGGCCTGGGCGATCAGCGCCAGCGCCTGCTCGCGGTCGGCGACGCGGCTCAGGTCGAGTTCTACGACCGATCGGCCGCGGTAGAGCGGCCGCGCGATGCGCTCGTCGCCGCCCGGACGCGGGATGCGCACCACGTCGCAGCCCATGTCGGCGAGCAGCATGCAGGCGAAGGGAATGGCGCCCGGCGCGTCGAGCTCGACGATTCGGACACCCGCCAGCGGCCCCTGCCTCGCTTCCATCATTGCGCCCCCCACAGCGCCGCGCCGAGGTGGCGAGGCGCCGCCATGCTGGCATCGGCGCGCGCTTTGGGCTAGCGCCTCAGCGATGCCTGCACCTCATGTCGTCGCCCTTGGTGGAACTCTGCGGCCCGAATCGGCGACCGGAAAGCTGCTCGCCGCCGCGCTCGCGATGGCCGAGGCGCGCGGCGCACGCACCACGCTGCTCACCGGCGAGGACATCGCCTTCCCGCATTACGAGCCCGATGTCGCCGCCAACAATCCCGCGGTCGCCCGCTATCTCGCCGCCCTGCGCACGGCCGATGCCGTGATCGTCGGCTCGCCGGGCTATCACGGAACCCTTTCGGGCCTGGTCAAGACCGCGCTCGATTATGTCGAGCAGCTGCGGACCGACGAGCGCGTCTATTTCGACGGCATGCCGGTGGGGCTGATCGCTACCGCCGGCGGCTGGCAGGCGGCGGTCTCGACGCTGCATGCGCTGCGCACCATCACCCATTCGCTGCGCGGCTGGCCCACGCCGATGGGGCTCGCGATCAACGTCGCCGAGCCCGGCGACTGCGTCGAGCGTTGCCGCGGTCCGATGGACGTTATGGTCACGCAGCTGCTCGCTTTCCTCGACCGCTGAGCCGCGCGCCGCGATCGTTGCGCGGGAGCAATGGCGCGCTTCGAGCGTTGCAACCACAAGGAAAAGCCCGCTTTGTTTCGCGCACGTTCACGGTTCGTCGCTATCGCGCCCGCGTTCGTCGCATACGGGACTCGCCGGACTTTGCGAGTCGCTGCCTCAGGCGCATGATTGTGTTCAGGCAAGGGGCTGCAAACGTGAAGAAATTTCTGGGCTTCTCATCGCTGGAGCGGGCGCTGACGGTAGCGGGGCTCGGCCCTGCGATCCTGCTCGGCTGCTCGGTGACGCAGAGCGCCCAGCTCGCCGCCTATCTTCCCGCGCCCAGCTATCGCGTGCTGATGCCGATCCCGGCCGCTTCCGCTGCGCCGACGCCCACCGCTCCTGCACCGCGCGGGCTGGTGGATGCGCTCGCTGCGCTAACAGCGGATTTCAACGGGATCGTCGGGGTGGCGGTCACCAGCGTCGACGACGGCTGGGTCGCCGCCAATGCCACGGCGACGCGCCGCCTGCCGCAGCAGAGCGTGAGCAAGCTCTGGGTGACGCTGACCGTGCTCGACCAGGTCGATCAGGGCCGCATCCGGCTCGACGATCCGATCACCGTCACCAGAGCGGATCTGACGCTGTTCCATCAGCCCATCGCGGCGCTGGCGGTGCGCGACGGCGGCTACACCACCACTGTCGGCGAGCTCGCGAAGCGCGCGATGCAGATGAGCGACAACACCTGCAACGACAAGCTGCTGCGCCTCGTCGGCGGCCCCGAGGCCGTGCGCGAGTTCATCGCGCGCAAGCAGCTCGGCGCGATCGGCTTCGGGCCGGGTGAGAAGCTACTCCAGGCGGGCACCGCGGGCCTCGACTGGCGGCCCGAATATTCGATGGGCAACGCCTTCGCCGCCGCGCGCGCACGGCTCGCGCCCGAAGTGCGGCGCGCGGCATTCGACGCCTATGTCGCGAGCCCGCCCGACGGCGCGGCGCCCGCGGCGATCGCCACGGCGCTCGCCCGCCTCAAGCGCGGCGAGCTGCTCTCGGCATCTTCGACCGACTGGCTGTTGCGCACGATGGCGGGCGCCCACACCGGACGCGCGCGCGTCCGTGCCGGCGTACCGGCGGGCTGGCAATATGGCCACAAGACCGGCACGGGCCAGGACTATCTGAGCCGCACCGCCGGGTTCAACGACGTCGGCATCCTCACTGCGCCGGACGGCCGCTCCTATGCCCTCGCGGTGATGATCGGGGACACCGCACGGCCGCCCCGCGAGCGCCAGCTGCTGATGCAGGCAGTCGCGCGCACCGTGGTCGCGCACCACGAAGAGCTCCGCATCGCCCAGCAGCAGCAGCCGGTCGCGCACGCCCAGGCGCTGAATTGATCGCGGGCAACGCCTGAGGGCTTTGTTCCGCAGGGCGCCTCGGCTATCCCGGCGCGATGCCTCATCTCTACCTCGTCGACGGCTCGAGCTACATCTTCCGCGCCTATCACCGGCTGCCGCCGCTCACCAACAAGCATGGCGAGCCGGTGGGCGCGGTCTATGGCTATACGACGATGCTGTGGAAGCTCGCCGACGAGCTCAACAAGGCCGACGGCCCCACGCACCTCGCGGTGATCCTCGACAAGAGCGAGCACACGTTCCGCAACGAACTCTACGATCAGTACAAGGCGCACCGCCCGCCCGCCCCCGAGGACCTCGTCCCCCAGTTCCCGATGATCCGCGATGCCACCCGCGCCTTCTCGCTGCCGTGCATCGAAGAACTGGGTTGGGAGGCTGACGATCTGATCGCCAGCTATACCAAGGCGGCGCTCGCGCAGGGCTGGTCGGTCACCATCGTCAGCTCCGACAAGGATCTGATGCAGCTGATGACCGAGCCCTCGGTCGACATGCTCGACACGATGAACAACCGCCGCCTCGGCCCGGACGACACGCGCGAGAAGTTCGGCGTGGGGCCCGAGAAGCTCGGCGAAGTGCTGGCGCTGATGGGCGACAGCGTCGACAATGTCCCCGGCGTTCCCGGCGTCGGGCCCAAGACCGCGGCCAAGCTCATCCTCGAGCATGGCGACGTAGAGGCCGTGCTCGCCGCCGCCCCCTCGATGAAGCCCGGCAAGCTTCGCGACAACCTGATCGAGCATGCCGACATGGCGCGGCTCTCCCGGAAGCTGGTCGAGCTCAACTGCGACGTGCCGCTTCCCGATCCGCTCGATTCGCTCGAGCTTCAGGGCATCCCCGAGGCGCCGCTGCGCGCCTTCCTCGAGCACCACGGCTTCCGCACCCTGCTCAATCGCCTCGCTGCGGTCGCCGACGCGCCGGTCGAGACGCACGAGGCGCCGGGTCTCGAAGAAGACCCGCCCTGCGACCATGACGCGTACGAGACGGTGGTCACCGAGGAAGCGCTCGACCGCTGGATCGCCGATGCGACTGCGCAGGGCTGGGTCGCGATCGACACCGAGACGACGGGCGTGGAAGCAGCGCAGGCGACGCTGGTCGGCGTCAGCATGGCGCTCGCTCCGAACAAGGCCTGCTACGTGCCCATAGGCCACGGCGGCACCGACATGTTCGCCGAACGGCCCGTCCAGCTCGACCGCGACACCGTCCTTTCACGGCTGAAGCCCCTGTTCGAGGATCCCGCGGTCCTCAAGATCGGGCACAACCTCAAATATGATCTGATCGTGCTGCGCCGCGCCGGTCTCGACGTGACGCCCTATGACGACACGATCGTGATGAGCTTCGATCTCGACGCGGGTTTGCACGGCCACGGCATGGACGAGCTCGCCGCGACGCACCTCTCGCACAGCTGCATCGCCTACAAGGACGTGGTCGGCACGGGCAAGAACCAGCTCGGCTTCCACGAAGTCGATCTCAAGGCGGCGACGCGCTACGCCGCCGAGGATGCGGACGTGACGCTCAGGCTGTGGCGGCGGCTCAAGCCGCGGCTGGCCTACGAGAGCGCGACGCGTGTCTACGAGATGGTCGACCGCCCGCTCGTATCGGTGATCGCGGGCATGGAGCGCGACGGCGTCAAGGTCGACGCCGGCGTTCTCGCGCGGCTCTCCGACGATTTCTCGAAGCAGATCGCCGCACTGGAGGAAGAGATCCACGGCATCGCCGGCTTCAAGTTCACCATCGGCAGCCCCAAGCAATTGGGCGACGTGCTGTTCGAAGGGATGGGGATCAAGGGCGGGCGCAAGGGCAAGTCGGGCGTCTATTCGACCGACGTCAACGAGCTCGAACGGATCGCCGCGGACAAGGATTCGCCCGGGCGGGTGATGGCCGCGCGGGTGCTCGACTGGCGCCAGCTCACCAAATTGAAGTCGACCTACACCGACGCGCTCCAGGCGCAGATCAATCCCCAGACCGGCCGCGTCCATACCAGCTACAGCCTCACCGGCGCGCAGACCGGGCGCCTGAGCTCCACCGACCCCAATCTCCAGAACATTCCGATCCGCACCGAGGTCGGCCGCCAGATCCGCGACGCCTTCGTCGCCGAGCCTGGCAATGTCATCCTCGCCGCCGACTATTCGCAGATCGAGCTGCGCCTCGCTGCGCACATCGCCGACGTGCCCCAGCTTCGGGAAGCCTTTGAGCGCGGCGACGACATCCACAATCTGACCGCGCAGGAGCTGTTCGGCGAAATCAACCGCGATACCCGCGGACGCGCCAAGACGATCAACTTCGCGATCCTCTACGGCATCTCGCGCTGGGGCCTCGCCGGCCGCCTCGACGTCACGCCGGACGAGGCGCAGGCGATGATCAATCGCTATTTCGAGCGCTTCCCCGGCATCAACCGCTACATCGCCGACACGCTCAACGAGGCCAAGGCGCGCGGCTACACCACCACGCTGTTCGGCCGGAAGACGCATTTCCCCCGGATCAAGGCGTCCAATCCCAATGAGCGCGCGGGCTCCGAGCGTGCCGCGATCAACGCCCCGATCCAGGGGACCAGCGCCGACATCATCAAGCGCGCAATGGCCCGCATGGGGCCAGCGCTCGCCGAGGCGGGTCTGCCGAAGGTACGCATGCTGATGCAGGTCCACGACGAACTCGTCTTCGAGCTCCCTGAGGGCGACGTCGAAAAGGCGAAGCCGATCATCGAGCACGTCATGGCGACCGCCGCCGAGCCGGCGATCAAGCTCACTGTGCCCCTCGGCGTGGAGATCGGCGTCGGCCCGAGCTGGGGCGCGGCGCATTGAGCGAGGCAGCGGGGGCAACCGAGGACATCAACGCGCTCGCCAAGGGTGGGCGCACCAACATCCTCGGCTTCATCCTGCGGCTCGCCGCCCGGCTTCCCTTCCTGTTCATCGCCGGCCGCGCCTATGGGCCGGACATCGTCGGCCGTTATGCGATCGCGGTGCTGGTTATCGAAGTCGCGGCGCTCCTTGCCACGCTGGGCCTGAAACGCGGCCTTGCGCAGGCGTTGGCGGCCACCGATCGGCCGCATCCGCATGTCGTTTGGGATGCGCTGACGGTCGCGCTCGGCGCCTCGGCAGTCGCGAGCGCGCTGCTGATCGCCTTCCCCGAGGCACTCTTCCCCAATAGTCCGGTGATGGGGCTAGAGCGGCTGCTCCCGCTCGTCGTCTTCGCGATCGCGATCTCGGACGTCACGCTCGCCGCGCTCGCCTATCGCCACAACATCGCCGCCTCGGTCACGGCGCGCGCGATCATCGAGCCCTGGACGATCAGCATAGCCGCCTGGATCTTCTCCTATGTCTCGGCGCGCGACGGGCTGATGTTCGCCTATGTGCTGTCGATGACGGCGGCGGTGATCGCGTCGGTGGTGCCTTTCCTAAAGGAATATGGCGTGCCGCGCGGCTGGCGGCCGCGGCTCACGGAGATCGTGAGCCTCACGCGGCGCAACGCCCCGCTCGCCGGTGCCGACGCGATCGAATGGGCGACCCGCAACGTTGACCGTTTCATCCTCGGCCTGCTCTTCGCACCCTCGGTGGTGGGCATCTATTACATGGCGCAGCAGGTCGCCTCGGTGCCCCAGCGGCTGAAGTCGAGCTTCGATCCGATCCTTGGCCCGGTGGTCACCCAGAGCCTCGCCGTCGATGATCGCAAGGCAGTCGCCAAGCAGGTCCGCCAGGTCGGCTTCTGGGTCATCAGCGCCCAGGCCGCGCTGTTCGTCGTCTTCGCCATCCCCGCGGAGGGCGTGATGGGGCTGATCGGGCGCGAGTTCGTCGTCGGCGCGGGGGCGCTCTGCATCCTGCTCGTCGCCGAAGTGCTCGCCTCGACCGGCGCGGTCTGCGAGACGGCGCTCGTCTATATGGCGCGCCACCGCAATCTGATGATCTCGATCTGCGTGCTGCTGCTCCAGATCGCGCTGAGCTTCGCTTTCGTGGCGATCGCGCGGGCGCAGGGCTGGCCCGAGCACATCCAGGCGGCGGGCCCGGCAGTCGCGCTGGCGCTTTCGCTGACGCTCGGCTCGGCCGCGAAGGCGATCATGCTCCGCTCGATGCTTCAGGCGCCGGTGCTCAGCATCCGTCCCAGCTTCTTCGTTGCGATCGTCGTGGCAGGGTTGGTCGGCTCGGCATTCATGTCGCTGCCGCACCGCTATGAATGGGCCGAGCTCAGCCTCGGCATGCCGGCGATCCTGATCACGTTCCTGTTCGTGATGATCAAGTTCGGCTTCGACGACGAAGACCGCGCGCTCTTCCGCAAGCTCCCCAAGGCGGAGGAGCCCACGCTGCCGGCGACCGAGAAGCTGTAGCTGCCACTGTTCGTCACCCCGGCCTCGTGCCGGGGCCCACAAACGAGCGAATCATGGGCAAGAGGCGCAGGGCACCCCGTGCGACAGGTGGCCCCGGCACAAGGCCGGGGTGACGAAGAAGAAGTGGTCCCCCGATCGGCGCGCGGGGCTCAGTGCCGGAAGTGGCGCATCCCGGTGAACACCATCGCCAGCCCCGCCTCGTCGGCGGCGGCGATGACTTCCTCGTCGCGGATCGATCCGCCCGGCTGGATCACCGCGGTCGCACCTGCCTCGACGGCGGCGAGCAGCCCGTCGGCGAAGGGGAAGAAAGCGTCCGATGCGACTGCGCTGCCGATCGTGCGCGGTTCGGCCCAGCCTGCCTTTTCCGCGGCGTCCCTGGCCTTCCACGCCGCGATCCGCGCGCTCTCGAGCCGGTTCATCTGCCCCGCGCCCACACCCGCGGTGCTGCCGCCCCTGGCGTAGACGATCGCGTTCGACTTGACGTGCTTGGCCACCGTCCAGGCGAACAGGCAGTCGGCGAGCTCCTGCTCGGTCGGCACACGCCTGGTGACGACCTTCAGGTCCTCGCGCGTGATCATGCCGTTGTCGCGCGACTGGATCAGGAACCCGCCCGCGATCGACTTCATCACGCGGCCGCGGCGCGCCGGATCGGGAAGCTCGCCGGTGAGCAGCAGGCGCAGGTTCTTCTTGCGCGCGAACACTTCGCGCGCCGCCTCGTCCGCGTCGGGCGCGGCGACGACTTCGGTGAAGATGCCGGAGATCGCCTCGGCGGTGGGGCCGTCGAGCGGCCGGTTGACTGCGATGATCCCGCCGAAAGCCGAGACGGTGTCGCATGCAAGCGCCGCCTGATAGGCCTCGATCAGCGTATCGGCCGACGCCACACCGCACGGATTGGCGTGCTTGACGATCACCACGGTCGGCGGGCCGTCGCGGAATTCGCTGACGAGCTCGAGCGCCGCGTCGGCGTCGTTGTAGTTGTTGTAGCTGAGCTCCTTGCCCTGGATCTGCTTCGCCTGGGCAATGCCGTTCACGCCACCCGCGGCCTGCGTGTAGAGCGCCGCGATCTGGTGGGGGTTCTCGCCGTAGCGCAGCTCGGCCTGCTTGATCATCGGCACCGAGACGCTTTCGGGGAAGCGCTCGCCCTGATCGACATGCGCGAACCAACCCGCGATTGCCGCGTCATAGGCGGCGGTTGCCTGATAGGCCTTCATCGCGAAGCGGCGGCGCTGTTCCAGCGTGGTGCTGCCGCCGTGGACGAGAGCATAGTCGGCAGGGTCGGTGAGGATCGCGACCGACTCGTGGTTCTTGGCGGCCGAGCGGACCATCGAAGGCCCGCCGATATCGATGTTCTCGATGATCTCCTCGCGCTCGGCGCCGCGCGCAACGGTCTGGGCGAAGGGGTAGAGATTCACCACGACCAGATCGATGGCGCCGATGCCGTGCTCTTCCAACGAGGCGACGTGCTCGGGGTTGTTCCGCACCGCGAGCAGCCCGCCGTGCACCTTGGGATGGAGCGTCTTGACGCGGCCGTCCATCATCTCGGGGAAGCCGGTCAGGTCCGAGATATCGGCTACCTGAAGCCCCGCGTCGCGCAGCGCCCTGGCGGTGCCGCCGGTCGAGACGAGCTCGACTCCCTGCGCGGCCAATGCCTGTCCGAGTTCGACGATTCCGGTCTTGTCGGAGACCGAAAGGAGCGCGCGCTTGATCTGTACCTGGTCCATGGCCCGCTCCCTCTAAGGATCGACGCCCGGGTGGCAACCCCTGTCGTCCACCCGCAAAGGGGAACGTCGGGATTGGCCCCCGCAAATGGGAAGAGCTTCCGATCCTCCCCTGGCGGGGGGAGGATTGCGTTCGAAGGTCCACTGCGAGCCAATAATGTCGCCGCGCCCCGGAATCCTCGCGACGAGGCTATTTCGCCCGATGGAACAGCCAGCTCACATTGGCGCCGCCCGCGGGAGTCTCGGCGGTGATGACGAGCTGGCGGCCCGGCACGGCCCGACCGTGCCCGTCGATCCACACGCTGTCCTCGATCGCCAGCGCTCCGCCCTTGCAGCGGAACTGCCACAGCCGCCCGTTGGCGGTGCGGAGGATCGCGGCCTGTCCGTCGGCAGTGGGCGTGACTTCCACTTGCGGATGGAGGTGGAAGCGCACTGCGAAGCCGGTCTCGCCCTTGCGCTTGCGGCGGTCGGCGGGGAGCAGCATGTCCTCGCCGCGCACGTCGCGCCCGTCGTGCGACATGGCGAGCACGCGGCGATGGAGCAGGCCGAAACGCCGGGCATAGCCGTCGTGGCTCGCCTCGATCCGGCTGCCGTTCTCGGTCTCCTGCCGCGCGAGCTCGACTTCCACCACGCCACGCCCCAGCGTGCCGTCGGAGTGGATCGCCGTCGAATTGCTGTCGCCCACCACCAGAGTCGAATGCGCGGCGGTGGTGCGCAGTCCCTCCGTCAGCTCGGTCGGAAGCTGGCGCAGTCCCGCGCGCGCGCCGCCGCAATTGACCACGATCCGGTCGGGGCCGTCCGAAAGCTCGAAGGCCAGCGTCGAGGCGCAGCCGCCCTCGACCACGCGCGCGATTGGCGGGGGGGCGGCATCCATGATCAGCACCGCACCGCCCGCCGCGAGCCGCTGATAGCCCCATTCGCGCGCCTGCTTGAGCGGCCGCGTGCGCACGCCCGTCGCTTCGATGATCTGCTCGATCGTCTCGCCCGCCAGCGGGCCCGAACCCTGCCAGCTCGCGAGCCCCTTGTCGCCGTGGCAGATGCCGAGCAGTGCCGCGACCGCGCGGCTGCGCGCGGCGAGCACGAACTCGGGCACTTCGAGCCGCCGGGTCGCATAGGTCTCGGCCAGCATCGTCAGCAGCTGGATCACGTCGAGCTGGGCGGCCGGCGAGCGCGAGACCACGCCGCCGTCGTCGAACAGCGACTGGGTGAGCGCGCGGCGCAGGCCAGTCTCGCCGAAGGCGCGCCGCGGGTCGCCGCCGGGCATGACGAGGCCGGCTGCAAGCAGTCCACACCACGCCGCGATCCGCGCCGATCCTGCCAGCGCCCGGTCGGCCGAGCGATCGAGGTGGCGTGCGCCACGGGCGAGCGCATGGAGCACGCTCGACCGATAGACGAGGTCGGGCGCGGACAGGATCAGCGGCGCATGCGCGGTCCAGAAGAGGATGCGCCGGCCCCACAGGTCCGGGCGCCACGCCCCGTCGGTCACCTTTTCGCCGTGCACCGCGAGCCAGCGCCGCATGATCGCCTCGGCGACCGGCGCGGCATGGACGCGGGTGGCAACGGTGGACAGGTCGCGTAGCCAGGCGAAGCTCTGCAGATAATCGTCGAAGCGCCGTGTCCAGACGGGGCGGGCGAAGTCGATGCCCTCGACCTCGTGCAACTCGCCCTGGAAAAACGCCATTCCCTCCAGCAGCGCGCGACCGCGTTCGACGTCGCCGAAGAAGGGGTCCTCGGGCACGGCGATCAGCTTGAGGGGGTGGCGGCCCTTGAGCCGCATCGCGTGGAAGGGCGTGCCCCAGGCCAGGCGCTGCAGCCGCTCGGCCAGCCGCTCGCCCAGGCTCAGCCCGCGATCGCTCGCGAGGCGGATGAGCCGCTTGCCCTCCTCGACCCCGTCGGCGCCGGGGCCGGGTGGTGCGGCGTTCACCCCGCCCTTAGCGCCGCGATATTGGCGGCATATTGGCCTGGCCCCCCGGTGAAGGTGGCTGTGCCCGCGACGAGCGCGTCGGCGCCCGCCGCGATCACGCGGGGCGCGGTCTCGCGGTCGACGCCGCCGTCGACTTCCAGATCGATCGCCCGCCCGCTCGCGTCGATACGACGGCGAAGCTCGGTGATCTTGGGAAGCTGGCTCTCGATGAACTTCTGCCCGCCGAAGCCGGGGTTGACGCTCATCACCAGGATCAGATCGACCAGATCCATCACATGCTCGACCACGTCCACCGGCGTCGCGGGGTTGAGCACCACGCCCGCGCGCTTGCCCAGCGCCTTGATCGTCTGGAGCGTGCGGTGGAGGTGCGGCCCCGCCTCGGGATGGACCGAGATGGTGTCGGCCCCCGCGTCGGCGAAAGCGGCGAG
>DATLJJ010000522.1:0-2861 GCA_035538975.1 Sphingomonas sp.
GGCTGGTGGTTCTTCGGCGAGAAGCTCGCGCTCGTGACCGTCGCGGGCACTTTCCTGATCGTCGTCGGATGCCTGCTCGCCGTGCGCGGGCCCGGCGGCGGCGGCGCACCCGAAGCAGAGGCCGCACTGACATGATGACAAGCATCCGCCCCGCCACGCCCGCCGACGTGCCGCTTATCCTGCAGCTGGTGCGCGAACTCGCCGAATATGAGCGCGAGCCCGACGCCGTGGTGGCGACCGAGGCGATGCTGCACGAAGCGCTGTTCGAGCGCCGCTTCGCCGAATCGGTGATCGCCGAGATCGAGGGCAGGCCCGTGGGCTTCGCGCTGTTCTTCCACAATTTTTCGACCTGGACGGGCCGGCCCGGCATCTATCTGGAAGATTTGTACGTGACGCCCGATGCCCGCGGCGGCGGGGCGGGCAAGGCGCTGCTGCGGCACGTGGCCGGTCTCGCGCTCGATCGCGGCTGCGGCCGTTTCGAATGGGCGGTGCTCGACTGGAACCAGCCCGCGATCGATTTCTACCGTGCGATGGGAGCCAGGCCGATGGACGAATGGATCATCCAGCGCGTCACCGGCGACGCGCTCGTCCGGCTGGCGGGGCGATAGGCGATGGCGTGGGTCTGGCTGATTCTCGGCGGGCTGTTCGAGGTGGGCTTCACCACCTGCCTCCGCTACGCCGACGGCTTCCGCAACGTGCCCTGGACGCTCGGCTTCCTCGTGTCCGTATCGTTGTCGATGCTGCTTCTGGATATCGCCGCCCGGACCATTCCGATG
Source organism: Sphingomonas sp. (assembly GCA_035538975.1). Classification (GTDB taxonomy): domain Bacteria; phylum Pseudomonadota; class Alphaproteobacteria; order Sphingomonadales; family Sphingomonadaceae; genus Sphingomonas. The sequence goes on from DATLJJ010000522.1 coordinate 777, forward strand.
GGCACCGCCTATGCGGTGTGGACCGGCATCGGCGCTCTGGGTACGGTGATCATCGGCATGATCTGGTTCGGGGAGCCTTTCACGATGCTGCGCTCGCTGCTGATCCTCGGTGTGGTCGCCTGCATCGCCGGGCTCAAGCTGACCTCGGGCCATTGATGGCGGTCGACGAGGGACTCGTCGCCTGGGTGCAGGAGGCGCTGGAGCCGATCGGCACGGTGACGATGCGCCGGATGATGGGCGGGGCCACGCTCTACTGCGATGGCACGATCTTCGCGATCGTCCACGACGGCGAGATCTGGATCAAGGCGGATATCGAGAGCAACCCGGTCTGGGACGACAAAGGCGCCGAGCGCTTCACCGTCACCTTCGCCACCGGCATGACCGACACGATGAACTACCGCCGCGCGCCCGCCGACGTGTACGACGATGCCGACGCGATGCGCGAATGGGCGGCGCTGGGGATCGCCGCGGGCCTCAGGGCGCCGAAGAAGAAGGGGAAGGAACGGTAGGCGAGTCTTCGCCGCCGTCCGAGCCCTCGAGCTCGGCCAGCGCCTTCTTCGCTTCGCCGGCGTCGATCTCAGCGATGAGCCTCGCCGCGCGCTGGGCGAAGCCCTTGCCATGGGGCGCGAAGGCGAGCGGCGCGAGCAGCGAGCGCGCTCGTTCCTTTTCGCCGTTTCGCATCAGCATGGTCGCGACGTTGAAGCGCAGCGTATTGTCGAAGGGCGCCATCTCCAGCGCATATTCGAGGCCCTTTTGCGCGAGCTCGGTCGGCTTCTGCCTGCTCTGCACATAGCTGCGGTAGAACAGCATCAGCGGCTCCGGATGATCGGCATCGAGCCGATTGGCGGCGGCGATTTCCTTGCGCACCGCCGTCCAGGTCGCCGGGGTCCGGTCGCCCGCGCGCGCGGCGTTGGTGAAGAGGATCTTCGCCTTGCGGATGCGCGGCTCGATCATGTCGGGGGCCGCGGCGATCGCGCGATCCACCGCGGCTTCCGCCGCGGGCAGGTCGCGGACGGCGAAGGCGGCCTCGGCGAGCACGGCCTGCGCTTTGGCATCGTTGGGGTAGGGCGCGGCCGCACGTTTCGCTTCCTCATAGGCGGCCGCCATTTCCTTCTGGGGCAGACCCACGGTGACGCGGATGCGAACGTCCATCAGGGCCGCGGCCCCCGCACCGAGCTTGCGGATCTGGACCGGCGCGACGGGCAATTGATCGCTGTTCAGCTTCAGTGCGGCCAGGCGACCGCTGACGTAGCGGTCGAGCTCATTTTCGAGGCGGCGCACGTCCCCGAATGCCGCGGCGGCCTCCAGCGAGGGCTTGCCTGCGTTGACGGCGTCGAGATAGCTGCCGAGCTGGCCTTTGCGCTCCGGGGCGCCGATCGCGAGATAATGGGTGAGAAGCCAGCCGCGGGCGTAGAGGCCGCCGCGTTCCTCGTCGCTCAGCTTCAGCGTGTCGGCGGCGAAGAGTTTTGCGAGCGGCAGCGGGAAACGGGTCGTCAGGCTGGCCACGCGATAGGCGGGCGGCTGGCCGAACGTCACCGAGCCGTCGCGGCCGAAGGTCGCAGTGGCGTTGAATTCGGCGAATCCCTCGCTCACCCACGCCGGATACACCCTGTTCGGAGATGCGGTCATCATCAGGTGATGCGCATATTCGTGCAGCAGCACCGCCATCGGCGGCATCGCATTGGGCATGGTCGATCCGGCATAGCGCGGAACGATCGCGACCGATCCGCTGGCGCGCGGGAGGTAGAACCCGGCGACATTGTCGCTGCGGGCGAGCTTACCCACCGCTGCGGACTCGTTCATCACGAACACCGTCACGCGCCCGGCCTTGCCGGCGAGATCGTCGGGCAAGCCGCGCAATCGACGGAACGCGCGGTCGAACCGTTCGAGGTTGGTCGCGAATTCCTTCAGCCTCTCCGGCGATTGCTCGGAATAGACGACGAAGTGCTTGCTGCTCGCTTCATGCCAGTCCGCATGTGCCGTCGCGGGCAGGATCAGCAATGCTGCTGCAAGAAATCCACGCGTCATCGATGTCCCCCCGAACGATGTCGTCGAAGGTATCGCGAGAATTGGGGGAATCCAGCG
>DATLJJ010000523.1:0-2922 GCA_035538975.1 Sphingomonas sp.
CCCTCACCGGTCGCACGCACCAGCTGCGCGTCCACATGGTGGCGATCGGCCATCCGATCGTCGGCGACGGCAAGTACGGCGGGCAGGAGGCCTTCCTCACCGGCGGCATATCGAGGAAGATGCACCTCCACGCACGGCGCATCCGCATCGACCACCCTGACGGGGGCAAGATCGACGTGACCGCCGAGCTTCCCGACCATTTCGCCACCTCGATGACCACGCTGGGTTTCGACATGGCGCTGGGGAACACCGACGCGCTCGATGACCGCCCGCCGCTCAGCCGCGAACAGAAGAAGACCCAGGCGCGTGCCCATGCCAAGACCGTCCGCAAGGAGCGTCGGGGCGAGCGCAGGAGCCGGGGCGCGAAAAAGTGACCGCGTCCGCGTGAACCGCCTCGCCATCTTCGATTGCGACGGCACTTTGGTCGACAGTCAGGCGAGCATCTGCCTGGCGATGGAGCATTGCTTCGCCGGGCAGAAGCTCGAGCCTCCCGGACGCGAGGCAATCAGGCGGATCGTGGGGCTGAGCCTGGTCGAGGCGATCGGCCGCCTGCTTCCCGAAGCCGACGACGCGCTCCACCGGGCGCTGGCCGAGGATTACAAGCGCGCCTATTTCACGCTGCGCACCGAGGGAAAGATCGAGGACGAGCCGCTCTACGACGGCATCGCCGAGACGATCGCGGCGCTCGACGATGCCGGGTGGCTGCTCGGCGTCGCCACCGGCAAGTCCGACCGCGGGCTGCTCCGCGTGCTCGAGCAGCATGGCCTTCGCCAGCGCTTCGTCACCCTCCAGACCGCCGATCGTCACCCGTCCAAGCCGCACCCCTCGATGATCGAAGCCGCGATCGCCGAGGCGGGCGCGGCGCCGGAGACTACCGCCATGATCGGCGACACCAGCTTCGACATGGCGATGGCCTGCGCCGCCGGCGTACACGCCGTAGGTGTTGCATGGGGCTATCACACCCGGCATGACCTGCTGCAGGCGGGAGCCGCGCACGTCGCCGATCATGCGCGTGCGCTTGCCCCGCACCTGGAGGGTCTATGACCGAGGCGGAACGATTGGCGCGGACGCGCTATTACATCATCATGGGCGCGAATCTCGCGGCGGTGGCCGGCGCGGTGCTGGGGCTGCTGATCGCGGGACGCGCGCAGACCACGGGCCATAGCGTGCTGGGCGGCGCGCTGCTGCTGGCGTCGCTCTATTTCATGGCGGTGGTCCCGCGCGCGCTCGCCCGCCGCTGGAGGACGCCGGAACAGCCGTGAAACGTTTCTGGAACCAGGTGACGGTCACGCCCGGAAACGGGATCGCGCTCGACGGCAAGCCGGTGCGCACGCCCGGCCGCGCGCCGCTGGAAGTGCCGACGCCTGCGCTGGCCGAGGCGATCGCGGAGGAGTGGCGCGGCGTGGGCGAGGAAATCGATCCGCGCACGATGCAGCTCACCGGGCTCGCCAATGCAGCGATCGACCGGATCGCGCCCGATACCGAGGCCTTCGCCGCGGGGCTCGGTGCCTATGGCGAAACCGATCTCCTCTATTACCGCGCCGAATCACCGACAGAGCTGATCGAGCGCCAGGAAGCCGCCTGGGACCCGCTGCTCGACTGGGCACGCGCGCGCTACGACGTCCATTTCGAGCCCGCGCGGGGCGTGATGCACCACCCCCAGCCTCCCGCCACCACGCTGCGGCTGCACGAGGCCGTTGCAGCACTCGACCCTTTTCATCTCGCCGGCATGACGCCCGTAGTGACGGTGAGCGGATCGCTGGTCGCCGCGCTCGCGCTGCTCGAAGGTGCGACGGATGCCGAAACGCTGTGGCGCGCGGCGCATGTCGACGAGGACTGGCAGACCGAGCTGTGGGGCGAGGACGAGCTCGCCGGCCAAGTCCGCGCCACGCGGCGGGCCGATTTCGACGCGGGCGTGCGGTTCCTCAGCCTGCTCTGAGAATAGCCCTTACTTCAGCAGCTTGGTCGCCTTCTCGGCGAGCTTGTCGCGAACCTTGCCGGCGAACAGCGCGAGCATCGGCGGCAAATGGACTTCGGCGTGGACGCGATCGTCGAGCACGTCGAGGCGGCTCGCCACCTGCTGGCCCATCGCGGTCACGGTGAAGTGGAGCGTGTCGCCTTCCCAGCGCTGCTCGAGATGCCCGCCGCCGGGGAACATGTCGGTGAGCTTGCCGATGCCGCCGGCGATGCGCGCACGGGCGGCATCGCGGCCGAGCTTGTGAGGGACGTCGAGGGAGATCGGGTCAACCATCAGCGTGCGAACAACATTGCATCATCGGCAAACGCCTTGAACTCGAGTGCGTTGCCCGAGGGATCACGGAAGAACATCGTCGCCTGCTCGCCGGGCTGGCCCTTGAAGCGGATGTGCGGCGCGATGCCGAAGGGCACGCCGGCCGCCTCGACCCGCGCGGCGAGCGCCTGCCAGTCGGACATGGTCAGCACCACGCCGAAGTGCGGCACGGGCACGTCATGGCCATCGACTTCATTGGCAACGACCACCGGCCTCGCGGCGGGATCAAGGTGCGCGACGATCTGGTGGCCGAACAGATCGAAGTCGATCCAGCTATCCGACGAGCGCCCCTCGGGACAGCCGAGCACGCCGCCGTAGAAAGCGCGCGCCGCGGCCAGATCATGGACCGCAAAGGCGAGGTGGAAGGGACGGAGGCTGGTCATGCGGGGGCCTTTAGGCGCGGCACCCGGCGCCCGCAATCCGGAGGCCCTGCGAACGCGCGTGCTGGAAGTTGACACTGCCGGAAGATTACAAAGATGACACCCTCCACAGGGTTTTTCGCGGCGCTTCTTCCCGGACTACCGCGAGGACCCGACCTCATTTGCTGTTTTTTGCCGCGACGTTCCAAAGAGCAGCCGGCTTCATGCACCAAGGCAGAGCAGAGCAGGCGAAATCCTACATTACAAGGGGCG
>DATLJJ010000524.1:0-7199 GCA_035538975.1 Sphingomonas sp.
ACCTACCTTGATCCAGCCATAGCCCGTCTCGGCGGCGTCCGGCGTGATGCCGAAGGTCACCAGCCACCCCTCCTCGACCAGCGGCAGCGCGGCCCGGATCGCGGCATGGAAAGCGTCGATGTCCGCGATGACGTGATCCGACGGCATGACCAGAATGGGGTCCGAACCCCCGCCCGCCGCGATCGCCGCAAGCGCGATCGCCGGCGCAGTGTTCCGCCCGCTCGGCTCCAGTACCAGCGCCTGCGGCACCGCGCCCACCTGGCCGAGCTGCTCCTCCACCAGATCGGCGTGGAAGGCATTGGCGACCACGATCGGGCTCGCGAATCCTTTTCCCGATGTACGCTTGGCGGTGAGCTGCAGCATCGTCTGTTCGGCGGTGAGCGACAGGAGTTGCTTGGGCCGTTCGGGCCGTGACACCGGCCAGAGACGCGTGCCGGATCCGCCCGACAGAATGACGGGAATGATCGGCTTCGATTCCGGCATGCGAAAATGCTCCTGTTCGGCGGATGATGTCAGAATTGACGGTAAGTGTCTGCCCCTCAAAGCGGTTTAACGATTCGCGCTCGGAACGGTTTCCGTTCACATGGCTGATTTCGCATCTTTGCGCCTCGCTCGTGTCGGTTTTGTTTACACTTCCCCGCTAGACAGATCCGGCCATGATCCGCCTGTTCAAGCATTATGTGCCGAACGCCGTGCTCCTGCTCGGCCTCTTCGACTTGCTGCTGCTCGTCGCCTCAGGCGAGCTCGGCTGGATCGCCCGCGCGCACCAGATCGGCATGGCTCCTTCGCCGATCGCGGATCGCATGCCACAGCTGCTGTGCTATGCGCTGCTCGTCCAGACCGCGATGATGGCGGTGGGCGTCTATGGCGCCGACGCGCTCCAGTCGCTGCGCTATGCCGTCGCGCGGCTTCTGGTCTCGGTGGCGCTGAGCGTGATCGCGCTGAGCGTCCTCTACTTCCTCGTGCCCCGGATCAGCTTCTGGCGCTCGAACCTGCTCTACGCGATGGTGGCGTCGGTGGTGCTGCTCGTGCTGCTGCGCATCCTGCTCGGCAAGACGCTGGGGAGCCAGGCATTCAAGCGCCGCATCGTCGTGCTCGGCGCAGGCCCGCGCGCGGCGCGGCTCAAGGCGCTCGCCAAAGCGCCCGGGGCGGGCTTCGCCGTGGTCGGCTATGTCGCGATGAGCGAGGCCAATCGCGTGATCCCCGAAGCGATCGCACGCGACGCCATCTATAATCTCGCCGATCACGTGGAGCTGCTCAACGCCAGCGAAGTCGTGCTCGCGCTCGAGGAGCGTCGCAATTCGCTGCCGCTCAAGGACCTGCTGCGGATCAAGACCACCGGCGTCCATGTCAACGAGATCTCGACCTTCCTCGAACGCGAGACCGGCCGCGTCGACCTCGACAGCGTCAACCCGAGCTGGCTGATCTTCTCCGACGGTTTCTCCTCGGGCCGTATGGTCTCGAGCGTATTCAAGCGGCTGTTCGACATCGCGGCGAGCTCGCTGCTGCTGCTCCTCAGCTTCCCGCTGATCCTGCTCACGGCGCTGCTCGTGAAGCTCGAGAGCCGCGGTCCCGCCTTCTACCGCCAGCGCCGCGTCGGCCTCTTCGGGCAGGGGTTCGACGTCATCAAGCTGCGCTCGATGCGGCAGGACGCCGAGGCGCCGGGCGAAGCCGTGTGGGCGGAGAAGGACGATCCGCGCATCACGCGCGTCGGCCGCGTAATCCGCAAGCTGCGCATCGACGAGCTGCCGCAATGCTGGAGCGTGCTGAAGGGGGAGATGAGCTTCGTCGGCCCCCGCCCGGAGCGCCCGCAGTTCGTCGAAGATCTCGAGCAGCAGCTCCCCTATTATGCCGAACGCCACATGGTGAAGCCGGGCATCACCGGCTGGGCGCAGATCAACTACCCCTATGGCGCCTCGATCGAGGATTCGCGCCAGAAGCTCGAATATGATCTGTTCTACGCGAAGAACTATTCTCCCTTTCTCGACCTGTTGATCCTGCTCCAGACGGTGCGCGTCGTCCTGTTTCCCGAGGGCGCGCGCTGATGCTGACGACACTGGTGCTCTGGTCACATGCACTGGCGGCGCTGCTGTTCGGCGGCCTCGCCCTGCGCACGCTACGGGTTACCGAGCCCGGCGTGCCGCGGCGCCCGCTTGCGGCGGCACTGGCCGTCACTGCGCTCTGGGCACTCGCGGTTGCCGGGATCGGCGCCGCAGACGCCGTCACGCGGCTCGCCGAGACACTGCGCGACCTCGGCTGGATCGGCTTCATGATCGCCCTCCAGCGGCACGATCGCAACGCGCGGCCACCACTCGCGCTCGGCACGGTTTACGGCGTGGTCGTGCTGGTCGCGCTCGCTTCGCTCGTGGCGGACCTTGGCGGTAAGGCGAACGCGGTGGCTGCGGGGAATCCGGTCGAAACGACGGCGCTGCTTCTCCGCATGCTGGTCGCGGTGGCTGCACTGGTGCTCGTCCAGGCGCTGCACTCGGGCCTGCCGCGGGGAGGCGGCGGGCTGCGCTGGGTGGTGCTCGCGCTCGCCGGGCTCTGGGCTACCGACTTTCTCCTCTTCGGCGCCGCCTATCTGGAGGGCCAGTACCGCCCCCAATTCGCCGTGGTCCGCGGCGCGGCCATGATGGTGGTGGCGCTCGCCATCGCCGCCGGGCTCCAGCGCAAGGGCGAGTGGAAGGTCGAGGTTTCGCGAACGGTCACCTACCAGTCGCTCTCGCTCGTCGCGATCGGCGCCTATTTCACGCTGCTCGCGCTCGCGACCAGCGCGATCGCGACGATCGGCGGCGGCAATGCGCGCGTCCTCCAGACTGCCTTCGTGCTCGGGTCTACGGTCGCGATCCTGACGCTCGTCTCCAACTCGTGGCTCCGCGCCTGGGTGAAGGTGAAGCTCGCCAAGCATTTCTTCCGCCACCGCTACGATTATCGCGCCGAGTGGATGCGCTTCACCGAAACGCTCGGCGCGCCCGAGGGCTCGGCGCCGCTCGATGAGCGCATCCTCAAGGCGATCGCCGACCTCACCCAATCGCCCGCCGCAGTCCTGCTGGTGCCCGAAGGCGCGGGGCTCGGCGCGGGCGCAAGCTGGAACTGGGACCGCGCGACGCTCCCGGTCACAGCCGATCCGGCGCTGGCCAATCATCTCGAGACGACCGGACGCATCGTCGAGCTCGACACGGTCCGCCACGACGAGACGGGCAGCCCCGACGCACATGCCGTGCCGCAATGGATGCTCGACTTGCCCGAGGCCTGGGTCGTGGTCCCGCTGCCGCACATGGGGGAGCTAGCAGGCGCGATCCTGCTTGCCCGTCCGGTGCTCGACCGTGCGCTCGACTGGGAAGACTTCGATCTGCTCAAGGTCGCGGGCCGGCAGGTGGCCTCCTATCTGGCCGAGGCGCGCGCGCAGGAGGCGCTGGCCGACGCGCAGCGGTTCGACGAATTCAATCGCCGCTTCGCCTTCATCCTCCACGACATCAAGAATCTGGTGAGCCAGCTCACGCTCGCCGCGCGCAACGCCGAGCGCCACGCCGACAAGCCCGAATTCCGCGCGGACATGATCGCGACTCTCCATGATTCGTCCGAGCGGATGAACGCGTTGCTCGCGCGCCTCTCGCAGCACAACCGCGCACGTTCGGAGCCGCCGCGTGCGATCGAAGTAATGCCGCTGGTTGAGCGCCTCGCCGCCAGCCGCCGCGGCCAGCATCCGGTGGCGACGCTCGGGACGCCAGCAATCGCGCTCGCCGACCCCGCCGCGCTCGAGCAGCTGCTCGACCATCTGATCCAGAACGCGATCGACGCGAGCCCACCCGCCGAGCCGGTGACGCTCGCTGTCAGCGCGGAGGCCGGCGGCGTCACGATCAACGTCGTCGATCGTGGCTGCGGCATGTCGCCCGGCTTCGTGCGCGACAGACTGTTCAAGCCCTTCGTCTCGTCCAAGCCCGGCGGCTTCGGCATCGGCGCCTTCGAGGCGCGCCAGCTCGCGGAGGCGATGGGGGGCCGGATCGAAGTGAGCTCGCGCGAGGGCAAGGGCACGCGCTTCCGCGTGATCCTCAGGGCCGCGCACACCAGCGATTTCGCCGTCGGGAGGGCGGCATGACCCAGATGAAACCCAAGCTGCTGATCGTCGAGGACGACGCCGGGCTCCAGCGCCAGCTCCGCTGGGCCTATGACGGCTATGAGATACTGACCGCCGCCAACCGCGAGGAAGCGGTCGCGGCAGTGCGCGCCGAGGAACCGGCGGTGGTGACGCTCGACCTGGGTCTTCCCCCCGATCCCGACGGCACCAGCGAAGGCTTCGCCACGCTCGAGACGATCCTGCAGCTTCGTCCGGACACCAGGGTGATCGTGGCATCGGGGCACGGTGCACGCGAATCGATGCTCAAGGCGATCTCGCTCGGCGCATGGGATTTCTACCAGAAGCCGATCGATATCGACACGCTTGGGCTGATCGTCGCACGCGCCTTCCACGTCCACGCGCTCGAGGCAGAAAACCGCCGACTGGCGGACCGCGCCGAGGCGGGCGCGGTGCTCGGCGGCATGATCACCGGCGCGCCGGAGATGCTCAAGGTCACGCGCACCATCGAGCGCGTCGCCGGCGCCGACGTGTCCGTGATGCTGCTCGGCGCCAGCGGCACCGGCAAGGAGCTGCTCGCACGCGGGCTCCACGAGGCGAGCCCGCGCCGCAAGGGCGGCTTCGTCGCGATCAACTGCGCCGCCATCCCCGAGACCCTGCTCGAAAGCGAGCTGTTCGGTCATGAGAAAGGCGCCTTCACGGGCGCCGTGAAAACCACCGAGGGCAAGATCGAGCTCGCGCATGGCGGCACGCTGTTCCTCGACGAGGTCGGCGACATCCCGCTGCCGCTCCAGGTCAAGCTGCTGCGCTTCCTCCAGGAGCGCGTGATCGAGCGGATCGGCAGCCGCAAGCCGATCTCCGTCGATACGCGCGTGGTCTGCGCGACGCACCAGGACCTCGACGCGATGGTCGCCGACGGCCGCTTTCGCGAGGATCTCTACTATCGCCTCGCCGAGATCGTGGTGCGCATCCCCTCACTCGCCGAAAGGCCGGGCGACGCGGGCCTGCTCGCGCGGCACTTCCTCAAGAAATATGCCGCGGCGATGAACCCGGCAGTGCGCGGCTTCGCCCCCGATGCGCTCGCAGCGATCGACGCCTGGGGCTGGCCCGGCAATGTCCGCGAACTCGAGAACCGGGTGAAGCGCGCGGTGATCATGGCGGACGGCAAATCGGTGACGGCGGCCGATCTCGATCTCGACGGCGCCGCAGAAGTCGAACCGATCAACCTGAAGGCGATACGCGAGATGGCCGACCGCAAAGCGATCCGCCACGCACTCGCCCGCGCCGAGGGCAATATCTCCGGGACTGCCCGGCTGCTCGGTATCAGCCGGCCCACACTCTATGACCTGATGAAGGCCTATGACCTCCAGCCTTAGGCGCAGACGTACGCCCCGCTTGCGCCGATGGGCCGTCATTGCGGGCGGCCTCGGCGTGTTCGCGCTGGTCGTGACGTTCGGATTGGGCCTCGCCTGGGGCCGCATCGGCGGAGAATCGGCCGGGGAAGCGCTCGCGCGCAGCGAGACGCTGCTGACGGAAAGCAACGCGACCTCGGCACGCGACGAAGCGCTCGTCGCGGTGCGCGCCGATCCCGACAATGCCGCGGCGCATCTTGCGCTCGCCCGGGCGATGCTCGCGCTTCAGGACGGCGTCGGCGCCGAGGGCGCGCTCCAACGGGCAGCGGAGGCGGGGCAGGACGCGCGCCAGATCGCGCATCTCAGGGCCCATGCGCTGCTGCTCCAGGGCGAGGAGCAGAAGGCACTCGCCGAAGCCGCCAGCGCTGCCCCACGCTACCGCCTCTATGCGCTCCGCATCCGCGCCCGCGCGCTTGCAGCACAGGGCGATTACGTCGGCGCACGCACCGCTTTCGAGGAAGCGACTCGTGCCGCGCCGGGCGACGCCGCGCTTTGGACCGACATCGGCCGTTTCAAATTCGCCGCGAGCGACATGCATGGCGCGATCCAGGCCTCGGAGCGCGCCGTGAAGCTCGCACCCGCCTCCGTCGACGCGCTGGTGCTGCGCGGCGAGCTGGTGCGCGCGCAGTACGGCCTTGTTGCCGCGCTGCCGTGGTTCGAGGCGGCGCTGAAGCGGGACCCGCGCCACCATGGCGCGCTCATCGAATATGCCGCGACGCTCGGCGATTCAGGCCGCACGATCGACGCGCTCGCTGTCACGCGCCGGGCATTGGCAATACGCCCGGCCAGCCCGCAGGCGCTCTATCTCCAGGCAGTGATCGCCGCGCGCTCCGGCAACTACGACCTCGCCCGTGCGCTCATGGAACGGACCGGCGGCGCCCTCGATTCGGTGCCCGGGCCGCTCCTCCTGCTGAGCGCCCTCGACATCGAATCCGGCGCCAACGAACAGGCGATCGACAAGCTGCGCGCTCTCGTGGCGATGCAGCCGCTAAACCTCTCCGCGCGCAAGCTGCTCGCGACGGCCCTGCTTCGCAGCGATTCGGCGCGCAACGCCATCGACGTACTGCGCCCGATGGTCGCGCGCGCCGATGCCGACAGCTATACGCTGGCGCTCGCTGCGCGGGGGTACGAGCGGATCGGCGACCGTGCCAATGCCGCCGCGCTGCTCGATCGTGCCGCCCTGCCCTATGTGGCCCCGGCACACGGCTTCCGCGCCGACGACAGCGCGGAAGTGCTCGGCGGCGACGCGGCACAGCGCCCCGGCGATCCGGGCGCAATGGTCCCCTATCTTCGCGCACTGGCCGACAAGGGCGATGCGGCCGGAGCGCTCGCCCGCGCGCAGCAGGTCGCCGCGCGCAATGCCGGGGTTTCCGCTGCGCACCTGCTCGTCGGCGACTTGCTGATGCTGCTCGACAGGCCCGGTGACGCCATCGGTCCTTATCGACAGGCGGCGAGCCTGCGCTTCGACGAACCTGCGATGCTGCGGCTGGTGGAGGCGTTCGACCGCGCCGGGCGGTCCCGCGAGGCTGCGGGCACGCTCGCGCTCTTCCTCTCGCAGAACCCCGCCAGCATCGCCGCGCTACGCCTCGCCGGCACCCGCCAGCTTGTCGCGGGCCAATGGGAAGACGCCATCGCGAGCCTCGAGCGCGTCCGGCTCAAGGTCGGCGACGAGGACGCCGCGCTCAATGCCGAGCTGGCGAACGCCTATGCGG
>DATLJJ010000525.1:0-1984 GCA_035538975.1 Sphingomonas sp.
CGGCGCGTTCGGCTCCATCCGCGTCACCCGCGAGAATGCGTCCGGCGATATCGGCATGCTCCGCCCAGGCGCTGCCGCGATAGTCGAGCTCCGACAGCACCGTCGCCATCGAGCGCCGCATATGCGGCCATTGCGGCGCGATGGTCTCCTCGATCACGGGATTTCCGGCCAGCTGGTAGATCGCGCGATGAAAATCGACGTCGAGGCCGATCAGATCGGCCAGCGTGGTGTCGCCGTCGATGCTGCGTCCTGCGGCGAGCGCCCCGTTCAGCCGCGCGCCCCCCGCAGCGTCGGTGCCCGCGCGCTCCGCGGCAAGCCGGGCCGCGAGAGCATCGATGGCACCGCGCACCTCGTAGAGCTGGCGGATGCGTGAGGGGTCGAGCTGGGTGACTTCGAAGCCGCGCTTGCCGCTCTCGGCCACGAGACCCTGCCGGTGCAACAGATGCAGCGCATGCGATACCGGCTGGCGCGAGACGCCGAGCCTGTCGGCGAGCTCGTTCTGCCTGATGCGCTGGCCGGGGCGCAGCGTGCGGTCGGAGATCGCCTCCAGGATCCGGGCGTAGACCTGGTCGATCAGATTCGGGAGCGGGTCGAGAGGGATCACGCCGGCAGCTCCGATAAAACCAAAAAGGAATACGGAATTCCGTATTCGAAGCTACGTCTCGTAAGCACGGGCGTCAAGCGGTATCTCAGGGTTGGCCGATAACCTCTCATCAGGTCCGCTAAGCCTCTGATTTTGCGGGGCTCGCTACTGTGCATGGGGTTGTTTCCGCGATATTGCGGGCGGCCTCAGCCCTCCAGCACCTCCACATGCAGCGCGGCGATTCGCTCCAGATCGGCCAGCGCCTCGATCCCAGCAATGCGGTCGCCCTTGAATGCCACGCGCAGCGCGACGCGCAGCTGTCCCCCAAGGATGACGGCAACACCGATCTCACCATCGACCAGCGCCGTCCGCGCGGCCTGGGCGCGACCTTTATAGAGCTGCGCCACCCGTTCGGCGCCGCGGACTTCTGCCAGCGTGCCGAGCCGCACCGCGGCCTGATCGGCGCGGAAGACGACATCCGGATCGAGCACGGCCAAAAGCCCTTCGAAATCGCCCTCACGCGATGCCTTGAGGAAGGCATCGAGGATACCGCGCCGCCGTGACAGGTCGGTCTCGGGCACCGGCGCCCCCTGCACGCGCCGCCGTGCCCGGCTCGCGAGCTGCCGCGACGCCTCGACCGAGCGGCCGACGATCGGCGCGATCTCCTCGAAGGGCACGGCGAACATGTCGTGCAGCACGAAGGCGAGCCGCTCCGCGGGCTGCAGCGTTTCCAGGACGACGAGCAGCGCCGCGCCGACGGAATCAGCCATCTCCGCCTCGCGCTCCCGCGTCTCGTCCACCGGTTCCGGCACATGCGGCCCCATCGGGCTCTCGCGGCGCGATTTGCGCGCGCGCAGCATGTCGAGGCAGATACGCGCGACCACGGTGGTCAGCCAGCCGCGCAGGTTCGCGACGTCGGACATGTCGTAGCGGCTGACCCGCAGCCAAGCCTCCTGCACGGCATCGTCGACCTCGGCGCGCGAGCCTAGCATGCGGTAGGCGACCGCGCGCAAATGGTCCCGGCTGGCCTCGAACTGTTCAGCGAGAAAAATCTGTTCGGTCATCGGTCACATTCCCTCGTCGCGATCCGTCATGCCCATGACGAAGCCAATCCGGCCGATGTGACCGGAAACTTCGAGATTTGTGAGATGGAGACCAAAGCGATGCACGCCCGCATGAAACACCCGGTCATGGTCCTGCCCGAGGCCATGAATCTTCTTCAGTCCCTTGGCGGTCTGACCAAGCAGGGCCTGCCGGAAAAGCTTCTGGAACTGGTGCACCTGCGCGCCAGCCAGATCAATGGTTGCAGCGTCTGCGTCGACATGCATCCCAAGACCGCCCGCAAGCTGGGCGAAACCGACGAGCGCTTGTTTGCCGTGTCTGCCTGGCGCGAGGCGCCCT
>DATLJJ010000526.1:0-4478 GCA_035538975.1 Sphingomonas sp.
GCCGAGGTGCATCACGATCCGCGAGTTGAGGAACGACCCCAGCGCCATGGTGCTCGCCACTGCGGCGAACACCAGCGTCAGCAGCTCGGTGCGGTGGAACACGTCCTCCATGATCTGCTGCACCGATCCGATGAAGCCGAACAGTCCGCCCGACAGGAACGCGGCGGCGAGCGTGTAGCCCACCGCATATCGGTCGCGCAGCACCATCGCATAGTCGCGCGCGATCCGGCCGGGATGGAGCGACTGGCGCGCGTCGGCGGCAAGCGTCTCGGGCATGCGCAGCAGGAACCACGCGGCCACCACGGCGGCCGCGACGCCCACGCCCCAGAAGATCATCCGCCACGATCCGCCTGCCGAAAGGATTCCCTGGCCGAAGGCGGGCGCGAGGACCGGCGCAGCCATGAACACCATGAAGGCCAGGCTCATCACCCGCGCCATCGCCCGGCCCGCAAAACAGTCGCGTACCAACGCCACCGTCACCACACGCGCGCCCGCGGCCGCTGCGCCCATCGCCGCGCGCGCGGCGAGCAGCAGCACGAAGCTCCCGGAGACCGCCGCCACCGCGCAGGTGACCACATAGGAGAGCAACGCGACACCCAGCACCGGCCGCCGCCCGAACCGGTCGGACACTGGTCCATAGATGAGCTGCGCGAAGGCGAAACCGATCAGGTAGGCGGTAATGACGAACTGGCGGTGGTTGGCCTCGGTGACGTCGAGGCTGTCGCCGATCGCCGGAAGCGCCGGCAGCATCGAATCGATGCCGAGCGCCGTCAGCGCCATCATCGCGGCGATCAGCGCGACGAACTCGCCGAAGCGCAGCGGCGCGCGATTGGCGCTTTCGGTCCCAAGGCGTTGAGTCGGCTGGTCCATGGCGAAGGCCAATGGCCCATCGGCGCGGACGCGTCACCCCTCTGCGGACGGCTTTCCGGTTAGTGCGATCGAATAAATGCGTAGTCGCCGATGCTTGTCCGTGCGGGGGCGGCGGGTCTAACGGGGAGCATATTCTTGGAGACTCGCATGCTCGACACTCTCGCCGAGATTCCGGCGCTCTCGCTGGCCGACCAGCAGACCGATCCGGACGGCTTCGCCCAGGCCTTCGGCCAGTCCTTCCAGCGCTTCGGCTTCGCCGTGGTGCGCGATCACGGCATTCCGCAGCCGCTGATCGACCGCGCCTGGGCGACGACCAGGGCCTTCTTCGAGCTGCCCGAAGAGGAGAAGCGCAGCTACTTCATCCCCGGCCAGGGCGGCGCGCGCGGCTATACGCCGTTCAAGACCGAGATCGCCAAGGGCGCGACGCACGTCGACCTCAAGGAATTCTGGCACGTCGGGCGCGAATTGCCGGCCGGCCATCGCTTCAGCGACGGCATGCCCCCCAACGTCTGGCCGGCGCAGCCCGAGGGCTTCAAGGAGACCTTCCTCGAGCTGTTCCAGGCATTCGATACCGCGGGCGACAAGCTGCTCTCGGCGATCGCACGCTATCTGGGCCTCGCGTCCGACTGGTTCGATCCGGCGGTGAAGGACGGCAATTCGGTGCTGCGCCTGCTTCACTATCCCCCCGTTGCCGCCGACGCTCCCGAAGTGCGGGCCGGCGCGCACGAGGACATCAACCTGATCACCCTGCTGCTCGGTGCCGAGGAAGCCGGGCTCGAGCTGCTCGACCGCGACGGCAAGTGGCTGGCGGTCAAGCCGCCCGAGGGCGCGATGGTGGTGAACGTGGGCGACATGCTCCAGCGTCTCACCAACCATGTGCTGCCCTCGACCACGCATCGCGTGGTCAACCCGCCGGCCGAGCGCCGCGGCCATTCGCGCTATTCGATGCCCTTCTTCCTGCATCCCGCGCCCGATTTCCTGATCAAGGCGCTGCCCCGGTGCGTCACCGCGGAGAATCCCGAGCGCGAGCCGCCGATCACTGCCGAGGACTATCTCAACCAGCGCCTGCGCGAGATCGGGCTCATCAAAAACTAATCCTATCTTCCCCTTGCCTGCGCGGTGGGGCTAGGGACACCGGCGGCACGGGCGATCCGGGCCGCCTTTCCTTTTCTTCGGGGGACATGATGACCGAACCGCTGCGCGTTGCCCTTGCAGGCCTCGGAACCGTTGGCGCAGGCGTGATCCGCCTGATCGACGCCAATGGCGAGCTGATCGCGCGGCGCGCCGGACGGCCCATCGAGATCGTCGCCGTTTCCGCGCGCGACCGCAGCAAGGACCGCGGAGTGGACATCGCTCGCTTCGACTGGGTGGACGATCCCGCCGAACTGGCGCGCCATGCCGGGGCCGACGTGGTGGTGGAGCTGGTCGGCGGATCGGATGGCCCGGCCCTCGCCCTCGCCCGCGCGACGCTGGGCGCGGGCAAGAGCTTCGTCACTGCCAACAAGGCGATGATCGCGCACCACGGGTTCGAGCTGGCGCAGGCCGCCGAGAGCGCCGGGGTAGCGCTCAAGTTCGAAGCGGCCGTCGCGGGCGGCGTGCCGGTGATCAAGGGGCTGCGCGAAGGCGCCGCAGCCAACGAGATCGCCCGCGTCTATGGCATCCTCAACGGTACCTGCAATTTCATCCTCTCCAAGATGGAAGCCGAGGGCCGCGACTTCGCCGACATCCTCGAAGAGGCGCAGCGGCTCGGCTATGCCGAGGCCGACCCCAGCTTCGACATCGACGGCATCGACGCCGCGCACAAGCTCTCGATCCTCGCGAGCCTCGCCTTCGGCGCGCAGCCGGCATTCGACCAGGTCGCCGTCACCGGCGTGCGCCACGTCATCGCCGCCGACATCGCCGAGGCGGCGGCGCTCGGCTATCGAATCCGGCTGCTGGGCGTGGCCGACTCCGGCCCGCACGGGCTGTTCCAGCGCGTCCACCCACACCTCGTCCCTGTCAGCCACCCGCTCGCGCACGTCACGGGCTCGACCAATGCCGTCGTCGCCGAGGGCAATTTCGTCGGCCGCCTGCTCTTCCAGGGCGCAGGTGCGGGCGACGGCCCGACCGCGAGCGCGGTCGTCGCCGACCTGATCGACATCGCGCGCGGCGAGTTCGGCCCACCCTATGCCATGCCCGCCGACGCGCTGGCAGCGCAGGGGCCGGCCGACAGCGGCGAGCGGCAGGGCCGCGCCTATGTGCGCTTCACGGTGGTCGACAAGGTAGGCGTGCTCGCCGAGATCGCGGCTGCGATGCGCGATGCCGGCGTCTCGATCGAGAGCCTGATCCAGCGCGGCACCAGCGCCGATGGCAGCGTGCTCGTCGCCATCGTCACGCACGAAGGCCCCGAGCGCGCAGTCGCGCAGGCACTCGAAAAGCTGCGTGGCTCGCAGAGCCTCGCCGGCGAGCCGATGTGGATGCACATTCTGGGCGCATAGCGGCGCGTCGCGGCATCCCCCGCAGCCTGCCATCGGGCTGTCGCAAGCCGGTGGCAGAAACTCCTTCGGCCCGACAACGTTAGCGGCCTCGACACACCATCCCGCCGCCCCTATCGCCGCGGCAAATCCAGAGGGAAATTCTCGCCGATGCCCACCGCCAGCCACGTCCTCGATCGCGTCCTCGTCCTCGAGATGGTGCGAGTCACCGAAGCTGCCGCGATCGCCGCTTCCGAGCTGGTCGGCCGCGGCGACGAGAAGGCGGCAGACCAGGCCGCGGTCGAGGCGATGCGCGAGGCGCTCAACAAGCTCTACCTCGATGGCACCGTGGTGATCGGCGAAGGCGAGCGCGACGAGGCGCCGATGCTCTACATCGGCGAGAAGGTCGGCGCGGCGCAGGGCAGCGGCCCGAAGATCGACATCGCGCTCGATCCGCTGGAGGGCACCACCATCTGCGCCAAGGCCGGCCCCAATGCGCTGGCGGTGTTGGCGGTGGGCGAGGAAGGCTGCCTGCTCAATGCCCCCGACGTCTATATGGACAAGATCGCGGTCGGCCCGGGCTATCCCGAGGGCGTGATCGACCTGAACCGCACGCCGACCGAGAACGTCAAGGCAATCGCCGCCGCCAAGGGGGTGAAGCCGCACGAGATCATCGCCTGCGTGCTCGATCGCCCGCGTCACGAGAAGCTGATCGCCGAACTCCGCTCGATCGGTTGCGGCGTGGTGCTGATCGGCGACGGCGATGTGGCCGGCGTGATCGCCACCACCGATCCCGATACCACGATCGATGTGTACATGGGGTCGGGCGGCGCTCCCGAGGGCGTGCTCGCCTGCGCCGCGCTGCGCTGCGTCGGGGGCCAGTTCAAGGGCCGCCTGCTGTTCCGCAACGACGACGAGCGCGCCCGCGCGCGCCAATGGGGCATCGAGGATCTCGACAAGATCTACGACCTCACCGATCTCGCAAAGGGCGACTGCATCTTCGCGGCTACCGGCGTGACCGACGGGTCGCTGCTGGAAGGCGTCAAGCGCAAGCGCGGCAAGATGACCACGGAGAGCGTGGTGATGCGTGCCAGCTCGGGCACCGTCCGCTGGGTGCGCGGCGAGCACCGGCACTGAGACGCGCCACGGTCGTCC
>DATLJJ010000527.1:0-4725 GCA_035538975.1 Sphingomonas sp.
CCTCAAGGACCAGCTCGACATCCGCCACAAGCCCTGCAACTTCGTCGAGCTGATGCCGCGGCTCAGCGAGCGCTGAGCGCGATTCAGTTCTTCGCGGGCGCCGGCGCTTTCACAGGCACCTCTGCCTTGAAGAAGGTATCCAGCTCGCCAAGCATCGACGACCACCAGTCGAGCACGTCGACGAAGTTCTTGGCGTTCACCCCACCGATCGTCGCGACGTCATAGGCCGCGCCGAGCGTCCCGTCGGCCCGTACCGACATCTGCAGGAACCGCTTGGTGCTGTTCCACTTGTTGGCGAGCTCGTTGGTGTTCTCGGGCTCCTTGTTGAACACCACTTCGAACCGCAGCGAGTCGCAGTTCTTGTGTTCCTTGCAGCCGTAGAAATAGACCTGATACCGATAGGCGTCGCCTTCGACCTCGAGCATCGGGTCCTCGGAGCCGTCCTTGTCCAGCTTCGGCTTGGCCCCCGCCTTGGTCAGCGCGGCGATCACGGTGTCAGGATTGCTGGCGCAGACCATTCCCGCATCGCAGGGTGCAGTGTCCTCGGCGGCGGCCGGCGTGGACAGACTGGCAGCGGCGATGCCGATGGCAGCGAGCAAAAGCAGGCGCATCTCAATTCCCCCAAATTGACCCACAAGCTAGCAGTCGCGCGTCGGGGCACGCAATGCGCGCTATTCTGGCTCGTTGACGAAGACGCCCAGTTCGTTGCCCGCGGGATCGCGGAAGTGGAAGCGGCGCCCGCCCGGAAAGGCGAAGATCGGCACGGTGATGATGCCATCCGCAGCGGTCACCCGATCGAGCGCGTCCTCGAGATTCTGCACCTCGATGATCGGCAGCAACTGCGCGATCGCGTGATCGCTGCTGCCGTTGAGCCCAAGATCGACATCGCCGCCCGTAGTGGCTGAATATTCGGGGCCGAAATCGGTGAATTCCCAGCCGAACGCCCCAGCGTAGAAATCCCGCACCGCACCGACCTGCTTCACCGGCAACTCGACATAGCTGATCCGAGCCATTTCAACTCTCCATTTACGTTCTTGATATGTTCTATCGCCTTTCCTAAACTTTCGCAATGGCGAAGATTCGTCCGACGCGCGGCGCCACGCTCAATCGCGAAAGCCTTCGGTTCAACGTGCCCGAACGCGAGGCGGACGGCGACTGGCTCGACGAGCGCGAGGCTATCGACGGCGAAACCCCGCGGCTGCGCACCACCGTGACGGTGGAGAAGCCGAAGACGATCCTGACGCGCAACAGCTCGCCCGACGTGGCCTTCGATCGATCGGTGAACCCTTATCGCGGGTGCGAGCACGGTTGCATCTATTGCTTCGCGCGGCCCACCCACGCCTATCACGACCTCTCACCCGGCCTCGATTTCGAGACGAAACTCTTCGCCAAGCCCGATGCGCCCAGGCTGCTTCGTGAGGCGCTCTCGAAGCGCGGCTACGTCTGTCGGCCCATCGCTTTCGGTACCAACACCGATCCCTATCAGCCGATCGAGGGCAAATGGCGGATCACCCGCGGCTGCATCGAGCTGCTCGCCGAGTGCGATCATCCGGTGACGATCACCACCAAATCGGACCGGGTGATGCGCGACCTCGATCTGCTGGCACCAATGGCGGCCAAGGGACTGGCGGCAGTTATGGTCTCGGTCACTTCGTTGGACCCGCGGATCTCGATGACAGTGGAGCCGCGTGCGCCCTCGCCGCCCAAGCGGCTCGCGGCCGTGCGGCGGCTGGCCGAGGCCGGCGTGCCCGTGTTCGTCTCGCTCGCCCCGGTGATCCCGCAAGTGACCGACCATGAGCTCGAGCACATCCTTGAGCGCGCGGCGGAAGCGGGTGCGCGGGGTGCCTTCTTCCTGCCCGTCCGGCTGCCGCACGAAGTCGCTCCGCTGTTCCGCGCGTGGCTCGACACCCATTTCCCCGATCGCGCCGGCAAGGTGATGGCGACGATCCAGTCGATCCGCGGCGGGCGCGACAACGATCCCGATTTCCACACGCGGATGCGAGGGCAAGGGCCCTGGGCCGAGCTGCTGCGCACGCGCTTCCAATTAGCGGCGCGCCGCTACGGGCTGGATGGAGAGCGGCTGCGGCTGCGGACCGACCTGTTCCGCCCGCCTGCGGGGCCACAGGGCGAGCTGTTCTGACCGGCTAGCGGCACATGGTGTCGAGCGGCAAACGTTCGGGCGAGATCGGTACTGGCATGCCCTTCGCAGCAAGCGCACGTTCGAGCCCCTGCGGCTGGGGTGCAAGCGCGGGGTTCACGTCGGCGCGGTAATAGGGGTCTCGCTCGGCTTCCTCGAGGCTCACCAGACGGAAGCCCTTGCGCTTGTAGAGATCGAGGAGTTGCGGAAGCATGCGCGCGTCGAAAGCGCCGAGGTGCATCAGCAGCACATAGGGAATGTCGCGGCCGTGAAGCGCCTGCGACATGGCGCGCGAGCGATCGGCATTGGCTGCGGCTCCGTCGAGCCAGGCCTTCTCCATCTCGGCAACCGCAGCCTTGTCGCCCTTGGCCATGCAGCGGGCATAGGTGTCGTTGTAGGCCCAGTCGCTGAAATCCATCGTCACCGACGCGACCTTGTACCCCCTGTCGGCGAGCAGGCGACGGACGCCCGCGCGGCGTTCTGCGTCCTTGCCTTCGGAGAGGAAGGGATAGCGGAACCAGCGCCAGTCGGCGTTCCCCATCTTCGCGCGCAGGATCGCCTCGTTTCTGGCAAGTTCCTCGGCGAATTGCGCATCGTTGAGGTCGTTGAGGTTAGCGTGGCTCCAGCCATGGTTTCCGAGGGGAAGGCCGGCCGCGCGCCAACGGTCGAGCACCGCCGCCGAGGCCGGCTCGCGCTCGATCTGCACGCCGTTGATGAAGCCCGTCGCCGGCGCATTGGCAGCCCTGAGTGCAGCGATGATCCCGTCGCCTACTGACACGCGGGTCTCCCCGGGCGGGAGTGCAGCATGCGAGGGCAGATCGTCGAAGGTGATCGCGATCGCGGGCGGCGGTGGAGCTCCCCTCCCCTTGTCCTTCGATCCGGGCGAAAGCAGCGAGAGCGGCACTGCGTCCGCCATCGCCTGATAGCCTGCCATGCCGGGGTGCAGCCCGTCGCCCGAATCGAGATCCGGGCGGAGACGCCGGGGATCGGCGGGATCGCGCATGACGGCGTCGAAATCGATCACGGCGTCGAAGTTGCCCGGCGTGCGGATCCAGGCATTCACTGCCGCGCGATCGGCCTCGTTCGCGGCGTCCGGATGGTAATAGCCCGAGCTGCCGAAGGGCGTGATCGTGCCGCCGATTGCCTTGATGCCGTGCGCTCGCGCCTGCGCGACGACCTGACGCAGCGCGCCGATCATTGCGTCGACCAGCGCCCGGTGCTGCTCCGCCGTGGCGGGAGCATCGCGCGTGAGTGTGCCCAGATCGTTCACGCCCGCAAGCACGATCATGTGGCTGACGCCGGGCACGGAGAGCACGTCGCGCTCGAAACGGGCGAGAACGTTGGGACCGATGCCGTCGAGGAGCAGCCGGTTGCCGCCGATGCCGGCGTTGAGCACCGCCATGTTGCGCGTGGCGGGGTCGGCCTGCATCCGGCGAAAAAGCGCGTCGGGCCAGCGCAGATTGGTATCGGGCTGCACGCCATAGCCGTCGGTGATCGAATCCCCCAGCACGACAAGCGCGGAAGCGCCGGGCGCATCGACCTCGACGCCGCCGATCACGAACCAGCGCGGCGCGGTTTTGGCGCCTGGCAACTCGGTGGCGGTCACCTGATTGCCATGGACAAAATAGCTGGTCGCGCGCGAGCCGGGATGGCCGGTCTGCCGGTCGGGCGCCTTGGGCAGGAAGAGCGTGATCGCGAGATCGGCGCCCGCCTCGACCGGCAGCGCCACCGGATCGGACCAATAATCCGCCCCCGCCGGTATCACGACATGCGCTTGCCCGCCGAAGGTGAGCGGCCTGAGCGTGGCCGGATCGATCCGCGACGTGGCGTTGCCTGCCGATCGCGCGACGCTCGCGGCGCCGATCGTCAGCGGCGCATTGCCGAACGCATTGGAAAGCCGCA
This sequence comes from Sphingomonas sp., assembly GCA_035538975.1. Lineage (GTDB taxonomy): Bacteria > Pseudomonadota > Alphaproteobacteria > Sphingomonadales > Sphingomonadaceae > Sphingomonas. The sequence continues at coordinate 4,040 of DATLJJ010000527.1, forward strand.
CGCGCAACTGGCGGCCAGCGAGCGTGACCCGCACCACCTGCCGCAGCGTAGCGTCGGTCAGGTCCTCAGGCGGGGCCGCATTGTTGTCGACGGGCACGATCTGCGACGTGGCCCATGCGCCCACCCAATTCGGCCTTTGCTGCTGCGCTTGCGCCGCCGGCGCGAGCCCGATGACCAACAGCAGCAACGCCGCGAGCGCGCTCCACTTGCGCATCCATCCCCTCCGCAATCTTGATAACGCTACCATAAACACGCAGGGGAACATGGCAACGGCCGCCAGCATCAGGCGGCGGCGAGCTTGAAGTCCTTATATTGCTCGCGAATGGCCGTCTTGAGCAGCTTGCCCGTCGCGGTGTGCGGCAGCGACTCCACGAAGTGGATCTCGTCGGGAAGCCACCATTTGGCGACATGCTTCTCCAGATGCGCGCGGATCGCCTCTGGCGTCACTTCGCTCCCGGGCTTGCGCACCACGAGAAGGATCGGCCGTTCCTCCCAGCGCGGATGGTGGACGCCGATCGCCGCCGCTTCCGCGACTCCGTCGCACCCCACGGCGGCATTCTCGAGCTCGACCGAGCTGATCCACTCGCCGCCCGATTTGATCACGTCCTTGGCGCGATCGGTGATCTGCATCGTGCCGTCTGGGTACAGCATCGCGACGTCGCCGGTGTCGAACCAGTTGTCCGATT
>DATLJJ010000528.1:0-8900 GCA_035538975.1 Sphingomonas sp.
GTCTTGATGTGCTCCTTCAGCCCCTCCTCGCCCAGCGCGACCATCCTTTCGGGCGTGTCGACTTCGGCGAAGAGCCGGCGCGTGGCCTTGTTGACGCCGGCATCGGTCGCCTGCGCGGAGAGCACGACGGCGACGAGCAAAGTATAGTCGTTGACGTACTCGAGCTCGGTCTCGGGGTGCGGATTGTCGGCCGCGAGACGGGCGAAGAACTCGACGACGTTCTCGCGGCTCATCCCCCTTGCGGGAGATTTGGACGCCTTCTTCAAATGCCGAGCACCTGATCCATCGTGTAGCGCCCGGGCTTCTGCCCGGCGAGCCACAGCCCCGCGCGGACCGCGCCGCGGGCGAAGATCGCGCGGTCGTCGGCGCGGTGGGTAAGCTCGATCCGCTCGCCTTCGGTCGCGAACAGGACGGTGTGGTCGCCCACCACCGATCCGCCGCGCAGGCTCGCCATGCCGATCGTGCCGGCGACGCGTGGGCCGGTGAGGCCGGCGCGTGCCTCGACACCGGCTTCAGCGAGCGTGGTGCCGAGTCCGCGCGCCGCGGCCTCGCCCAGCATCAGCGCCGTGCCGGAGGGGGCGTCGGCCTTGTTGCGGTGGTGCGTCTCGACCAGTTCGATGTCCCAATCGGCTCCGAGCCGCGCTGCCGCTTCGCGCACCAGCCGCGCGAGAAGCCCGATGCCGAGCGAGGTGTTGCCCGTCTGGAGCACCGCGATGTGGGCGGCGGCTTCGTCGATCAATGCGTGGTGCTTCGCGCTGATCCCGGTGGTGCCCACCACGATCGGCTTGCCGGCGCCGCGCGCCGCGGTGAGATGCGTCTCCAGCGCTGCGGGCGCGGAGAAGTCGACCAGCACATCGGCCCTGGCCGCCAGCTCTGCCGGATCGCCATTCACGTCGCAGCCGCCTGCCACCTGCGCGCCGAGGCTGGGCGCGACCGCTGCGATCGCCTGCCCCATGCGGCCCATGCTGCCGAAAATACCGATGCTCGTCATGGGCCCGCTGTGGCACAAGCCGCGCCGCGCCGGAACCGGCTATTTGGCGACAGGTGTCGCGTCTGCGTCGGGCCTGGGCTTCTTCCCGAGCGGAATTCGCAGCGTCACCATCGCCGACGGCACGCTGACGCCACCCACGCCGCGCTGCACGGCTTCCGCGCGGACGCTGCCGCCGCCGCGCAGACCGACCTCGGCCCGGACCGGTCTTTCGCGATAATCGTCGGGCAAGGGTCGGACCCGGAAGGCGGACCGGTCGCGGGCGCACACGGTGATCTCGTCGTTTGATCCCGAGCGTTCGCAGCTGGTGCGTACCGCCGCCGGCGTCTCGTCGCCGCCGGGGAACACCGCGCTATGGTCCTGTAGTGGCAATGCGAGCAGCAGCAGCGCGAGTGCGATCATCGGCGGGCCTCCGGTCGTACGGCGGCATTCAATCAGGGATTTGCGGCAGCGGCAGGGCAGCGGCTATGCGTGGCCCATGCGCGAGATCCGCAGCATCGTTGTCCTCACCGGCGCCGGCGTCTCGGCCGAGAGCGGCGTCGCCACCTTCCGCGGCCCCGGCGGGCTGTGGGAAGGGCATCGGGTCGAGGATGTGTGCACGCCGCGGGCGCTGGCGCAGGATTCCGAACTGGTCCACCGCTTCTACGACGAGCGCCGCGCCAAGCTGGCGAGCGTCGAACCCAATGCAGCGCACCGCGCGCTCGCCCGGCTCGACGCCGAATGGCCGGGCGTGCTGTTGCTGGTGACGCAGAACGTAGACGACCTGCACGAGCGCGCGGGATCGCAGCGGCTGGTCCATATGCATGGCGAGCTCAAGTCGGCGCTGTGCGGAGCCTGTGGCATCCGTGAGCCTTGGGACGGATCGTTGCCGCCCGGTACCGAATGCCCCGATTGCGGCACGCCGGCACTGAGGCCCGACATCGTCTTCTTCGGCGAAATGCCCTATCACATGGAGACCATCGAGCGCGCGTTGGCCGAGGCGGACCTGTTCGTCTCGATCGGCACCTCGGGCGCGGTCTATCCCGCCGCGGGGTTCGTCCGGACAGCGCGCTATCACGGCGCGCAGACACTCGAGCTCAACCTCGATCCATCGGAAGGCAGCCTCTGGTTCGGCGAAAGCCGCATGGGACCCGCGGGGACACTGGTCCCCGCCTGGGTGGAGGAAATACTCGCCTAGACCTGCGTCTCGCCGCGGAACATCGGCACGCAGCTTCCGCCCACATGCGCGATGATTCCGCCGCTGGTGCGTTCGGCGGCGGCTTCGATCCGGCTCGGGCGCCCCATCTCGACGCCCTGCGCAATGGTGAAAGCGAGCGAATCTTTCCCGTCGAGCGAAAGCAGCAGCCCGCCCAACGCCGCCGCGGCGCTCCCCGTGGCCGGGTCCTCGAACGTGCCCGCGAGCGGTGCGAACATACGTGCACGCACACCATCGCCCTCGCGCGCATAGGCCAGCAGCGAGAGGCGGCCGTTCATCCACGGCTGGAGCGCGGCGCGGAAGGTGGCGAGGTCGGGCGTGCAGCGGCCGAGCGCGTCGGGCGCGACTTCGGCGAGAATGAACTGGACGCCCATCGACGCGGCGCGCGGCGCGTGCGCCTCGACACGCACGTCGCTGGTCGCGATGCCCATGCACGCCGCCACGGTACCGGGCTCGACCGCCTGGCCGAGCTGGAGCGGTTGGGGCACCGTCAGCCGGCCGCCAGTCGGCGTGCCGTTGGGCGCAGTGGCGATCGCCACCCGGACCAGCCCGGCAGGTACTTCGAGCCGTGCCTCGCCGCCTGTGACGCGACCCAGCCGCGCGAGCACATAGGCGGTGCCGATGCTCGGATGGCCCGCGAACGGCATCTCCGCGGTGCGGTGAAAGATGCGCACGCGCGCGGTGTTCGCGGGATCGGCGGGCGGCAGCACGAAGCTGGTCTCGCTGAGGTTCATCTCGGCGGCGAGCGCCTGCATCTCCTCACCCGACAGCCCCTCGGCATCAGTGAACACCGCGAGAGGATTGCCGCCGAAGCGGCGGTCGGTGAAGACGTCGACGGTCTCGAAGCGGTAGGTCATTCCACCCAGTCGAGCCCGATCTCGCGGTAGAGCGAGCGATCCTCTTCCCATTTCGGGTTCACCTTGACGTGCAAGTAGAGGTGCACCGGCACGCCCATGATCCGCGACAGCTCGGCGCGGGCACGGGCGCCGATCTCCTTGATCCGGCTGCCGCCCTTGCCGAGTACGATCGCGCGCTGGGTCTCGCGAGCGACGAGGATCTGCTGGTGGATCTCGACAGATCCGTCCTCGCGTTCGCTGTACTTCTCGGTATCGACCGCGCTCGCATAGGGCAGCTCGGCGTGGAGCTGGAGATAGAGCTGCTCGCGTGTCACCTCCGCGGCGATCATCCGCTCCGTGGCGTCGGAGACCTGCTCTTCGGGGAAGTGCCAGGGGCTCTCGGGCATGCGCTCGGCGAGCGCGGCCTTGAGCTCGGCGACGCCATCGCCGGTCTGGGCGGAGACGAACCAGGTCTCGTCGAAGCGCAGCGCCTCGTTGAGCTTCGCCGCATGGCCGAGCAGCCGCGGCTTGTCGGCGACGTCGACCTTGTTGAGGATCAGGATCTTGGACTCGGGCCGCTTGGCCAGGCTCTCGAGTATCGCGTGTACTTTGGGGCCGATCCCCGCCTTGCCATCCACGACCAGCGCGATCAGGTCGGCGCCCTCGGCGCCTTCCCAGGCGGCGGCGACCATAGCGCGGTCGAGCCGGCGCTCGGGTGTGAAGATGCCAGGCGTGTCGACGAGCAGCAGTTGCGCATCGCCTTCGATCGCGATCCCCATCAGTCGTGCGCGGGTGGTCTGCGCCTTGGGGCTGACGATCGCGACCTTCTGGCCGACGAGCGCGTTGACGAGCGTTGACTTGCCCGCATTGGGGGCGCCGACGACGGCGATCAGGCCGCAATGTTGGGTGGAAACGTTCATTTCAATCGTCCTTGTTCCCCTCCGCTTGCGGGAGGGGTTAGGGGAGGGGCCACCGGCCGGTTGGCGGAGTCCATGCCCTCCCCCGACCCCTCCCGCAAGCGGGAGGGGAGCTTTCACTTCCCCAGCTTATCGAGCAGTGCAGCCGCCGCAGCGGTCTCGGCTTCCTGCTTGTTCGCGCCCTCCGCGGTCGCCTCGGCGAGCTTGGGGATGCTCACCCGAATCGTGAAGCGCGGGGCATGGTGCGGCCCCGATCGGTCCACCACGTCATATTCGGGCGGGCGCCGGTTGTGTGCGGCCGCCCATTCCTGAAGCGCGGACTTGGGGTGCTTGGGCGCCTGGACGTGTGCGTCGATGTGGCTCGCCCACGCCTTGCGGATGAAGGGGCGCACCGCCTCGAGCCCGAACTCGAGATAAAAGGCCCCGATCAGCGCCTCCACGACGTCGCCCAGCACATTGTCGCTGTCCGCCGCGCCGTCCTCGCGCGCCTGCTTGCCGAGCTTGAGATGCGCGGCCACTCCGATCTCGCGCGCCACTTCGGCGCAGAGTTGCCCCGTCACCAGCGCATTGAGCCGGCGCGAGAGCGCGCCCTCGGGTTCGTCGGGGAAGCGTTCGAACAGCCATTCGGCGACGACGAGGCCCAGCACGCGGTCGCCGAGGAACTCGAGCCGTTCGTAATTGGCCGATGCCTGGCTGCCATGGGTCAGCGCGCGGACATAGGGCGCGGAGTCGGCGGGCTCGCGGCCGAAGGTCTCCGCAATCCAGCCCCCCAGGTCGCGGGCGCTCAGAAGCCTTCTCCGATGCGGCTCCAGCGCGCGGCGGTGAACCATGTCCAGGGGAGGAACCAGTTGGCGCTGCCGTCGGTGGACCAGAAGGTCACCACCGCCTTGCCCTCCAGATTCTCCATCGGGACGAATTCGATCCCGCCGTCCTCATGGCTGAAGCGGCTGTCGGTAGAATTGTCACGGTTGTCGCCCATCAGGAACACATGGCCGGCGGGCACGGTGTAGATGCCGGTGTTGTCCTTGGGATAGGTACCCTGGTCGAGAACTTCGTAGCTCTTCCCGTTGGGCAGCGTCTCGCGATAGCGCGGGATGCTGCACACCATGCTGCCCTGCGCGTCCACGCTTTGGAAATTGGGCTGGCAGCGCGTGAAATTAGGGCTCATCGGCAGCGTGAAATTGGCGACCTGCTGCTTGGGCACGGGCTTGCCGTTCAGGATCAGCTGACCGTTCACCATCTGCACCGTGTCGCCGGGCAGTCCGATCACGCGCTTGATCCAGTCGGTGTCGTTCGCCGGGGGCGCCTTGAACACCACCACGTCGCCCGGTGCGGGATCGCTCGCGAATATCCGGCCGGGGATCAGCGGCAGGCTGAAGGGCAGCGAGTGCTTCGAATAGCCGTAGTTCCACTTGGTGATGAACAGATAGTCGCCGATCAGCAGCCGCGGCAGCATCGACTCGCTGGGAATCGAGAAGGGCGAGAAGATGAAGCTGCGTACCACGAAGACGATCAGCGCCAGCTTGACCAGAAAGGACGCGAGGTCGCGCCATTCGGACTTGGGCTTTTGGGCCGCCGTTCCCACTGAATAGGGCTTGGGAGCGTCGGTTTCGGGCTTCTCGGGCTCGGCGGGTGGCGCGTTATCCATGGGGCCATGCTCTGCTTGGGCTGAGGGGTGGCGTCAAGCCGATGAATCCGGGTGGCCGTGACAGGCGGGGGGCGATAGGGGCATGTGCGAACTCGACTTGCCGAGATGGAGATGAACATGGCCTTGCCCGATTGGTCGCCGATCCGCGCGCTGCCCCGCACCCCGCTCAAGCAGCTCTTCGACGGCCAGGACCGGATCGCCGCGCTCTCGGCGGATGTCGCGGGCATCCATTTCGACTGGTCCAAGACGCACCTGACAACCGATGCGATTGCGGCATTCGCCACGCTGGCGCAGTCGATGGGATTCGCGGCGAAGCGCGATGCGTTGTTTGCGGGGGAGGCGGTGAATGTTACCGAAGGTCGCGCAGCTGAGCATAGTGCCGAGCGGGGCGAGGGGGCGCCGGAGAGCGTGGCGCGGGCCCGTGGGTTCCATGCCCGGATGCGTGCGCTGATCGACGCGATCGAGGCCGAGGCGCTGGGGCCGGTGCGGCACGTGCTCCACATCGGCATCGGCGGGTCGGCGCTGGGGCCGGACCTGCTCGTCGACGCGCTGGGCCGCGATGCCGATCGCTACGACGTCGCGATCGTCTCCAACGTCGACGGATCGGCACTCGAGGAGGCGCTCGACCGCTTCGACCCGCAGGCTACGCTGATCGCCATCGCCTCCAAGACCTTCACCACCACCGAGACGATGCTCAACGCCGAGAGCGCGCTCGCCTGGATGGCGCAAGGCGGGGTGGCCGATCCCTATGGCCGGGTGGTGGCTCTCACCGCCGCGCCGGAAAAGGCCGTGGAATGGGGCGTGGACGAGACGCGCGTGCTGCCGTTCGCGGAGTCGGTCGGCGGACGCTATTCGCTCTGGTCGTCGATCGGCTTCCCCGCCGCGCTCGCGCTGGGCTGGGAGGCCTTCGAGGAGCTGCTCGAAGGCGCGGCCGAGATGGACCGCCATTTCCGCCTGACGCCGCTCGAGAAGAACGCGCCGGTGCTCGCCGCCTTCGCCGACCTTTATTACACCCAGACGCTCGGCTGCGAGACGCGCGCGACCTTTGCCTATGACGAGCGACTGCGGCTGCTGCCGAGCTATCTCCAGCAGCTCGAGATGGAGTCGAACGGCAAGCGCGTGACGGCGGAGGGCCAGCCGGTCGACTGGCCGACCGCGCCGATCACCTGGGGCGGCGTGGGGACCGACGCGCAGCATGCGGTGTTCCAGCTGCTCCACCAGGGCACCCGGCTGGTGCCGGTCGAGTTCGTCGGCGTGATCGAGCCCGGCGACGGACTGGCGGAAGCGCATCACCGCCAGCTGCTGCTCAACATGTTCGCGCAGGGCGCGGCGCTGATGGCGGGCCGCGGCCACGACGACGAGGCGCGCGCCTATCCGGGCGACCGCCCGTCCTCGACGCTGCTGCTCGAAACGCTGGAGCCGCGCACCCTCGGCGCGCTGCTCGCCTTCTACGAACAGCGGACGTTCGTGAACGCCGTGCTGTTGGGCATCAATCCGTTCGACCAGTTCGGCGTCGAGCTGGGCAAGGAAATGGCCAAGGCGGCGGATAGCGGAGGGCTGGAATTCGATCCTTCCACTACCGATCTGATCCGCAGGGCTTTCGGAGAATAGACTTGGCCGAGTTCGACTATGACCTGTTCGTGATCGGCGCCGGATCGGGCGGTGTGCGCGCCGCGCGCGTCTCGGCCGGATACGGCGCGAAGGTCGCGATCGCCGAGGAATATCGCGTCGGCGGCACCTGCGTGATCCGCGGCTGCGTGCCCAAGAAGCTGCTCGTCTATGGCGCGCATTTCGCCGAGGACCTGAAGGACGCGCGCCGCTTCGGCTGGAACGTTCCCGACTGCAGTTTCGACTGGGCGGTGCTGCGCGACAATGTCCTCGCCGACGTCGACCGCCTGAACGGTCTCTACACCCAGGGACTCCAGAACGCCGGCGCCGAGATCATCCTCGAGCGAGCGACCGTCAGCGGCCCGAACGAAGTCACGCTCGCGAGCGGGCGCAAGGTGACGGCCAAATACATATTGATCGCCACCGGCGCGCATCCGCACGTGCCCGATTCGCCGGGCTGCGAGCACGGGATCACTTCGAACGAGGTCTTCCACCTCGACGCGCTGCCGCGCCGCGTGATGATCGCCGGCGGCGGCTATATCGCCAACGAGTTCGCCGGCATCTTCAACGAGTTCGGTTCGAAGGTGACGTTGGTCAACCGCACCGACGTGATCCTGCGCGGCTACGACCAGTCGATCCGCGACCGGCTGCTCCAGATATCGATCACCAAGGGCATCGACTTCCGCTTCCACGCGAGCTTCGAGAAGGTCGAGAAGCAGGAAGACGGCACGCTGCGGGTCCACCTCACCGGGCAGGACCCAATGGAAGTCGACTGCCTGATCTTCGCCACCGGCCGCGTGCCCAACAGCAAGGGGCTGGGGCTCGAGGAGGTCGGCGTGACGCTCGACGCCAAGGGCGCGGTGCAGGTCGATGCCGACAATCGCAGCACGGTCGACAGCATCTATGCGGTGGGCGACGTCACCAACCGCATCCAGCTCACGCCGGTCGCGATCCGCGAGGGCCAGGCCTTCGCCGACACGGTGTTCGGCGGCAAGCCGCACCAGGTCGACTATAGCTGCGTGCCGAGCGCCGTGTTCAGCCATCCGCCTATGGCGGGCGTGGGCATGACCGAGGGCGAGGCGCGCAACAAGCTCGGCTCGGTCAAGGTCTATACTTCGGACTTCCGCGCGATGAAGAACGTGCTCGCGGGCCGCAACGAGCGCGCGCTCTACAAGATGGTGTGCGACGGCGTGACGGGCAAAGTCGTCGGGCTCCACATGATCGGCCCCGACGCGCCCGAGATCCTGCAGGCCGCCGCCGTGGCGGTGAAGGCCGGGCTCACCAAGGACGATTTTGACCGCACCGTCGCACTCCACCCCAGCATGGCTGAGGAGCTGGTGCTGCTGAAGTAAGGGCGCCGGCGCCTATTCGCGCTCGGCGAGCATGGCGTCCGCCTCGTCGAGCGGCACCTTGCCGGTGCGGCGTGACAGCCATGCGGTGGCGGCAACGTCCCAGGTGACATTGCCCACGGTACGCATGATGTCCGGAAGCGTCTCGACTGCGACGAGCAGGCCCAGCGGCGCCACCGGCGCGCCCAGCGTCGAGGCGACCGGCGCGATCGCGCTGATATAGCTTACCGTCCCCGGCAGGCTGACCGATCCGAGCGAGGTCAGCATGGCGACGATCGTGCCCAGCGCCAATGTCGCCGGCGTGAGCGGAACGCCGAACCATTCGGCGATGTAGATCGCGACGGCGAAGTTCATCGCGG
>DATLJJ010000529.1:0-1682 GCA_035538975.1 Sphingomonas sp.
CTGGCGCGAAGCTGGGTGACGGCGCCCGCCTGATAGACATTGTCGGTCACGCCGCTGCCGTCGGGGCGAGTCCAGTTGGGCAGCGGATAGTTTTCGGGATTCGCCGGAATCCGGGTGTTGTGCGCCGGGCCGGCGTCGGACTTGACCTCGCCCGGGGTCGACGAAAAGCCCGACAGCCGCAGATGCGGATCGCTGTCGGCGCGAACCACCGTGAACACCGGCCGATAGGTCGAGACGCCGCCCGCGCGCGCGACCTCGACTCCACCGTCAGCCTGCGGGCGCAGGTGATATTGCGTGTCGCTCGTCTGCGCGGTCGCTGCGGTGGCGGCAGTCGCCACCCCCGCCAGCAGCGCGAACCGGACCACCCGGCGGATCGCTTTCGTCATCTTCTCTCCTGTTCGCCCGGCTATCCGGGTCCTTGGCTTTCGGTTCAGACTGCGTGGCTGAGCAGTGCCTCGGCATTGATGCCGATGCCCAGCCCGGCGCGCTCGGGTGCGTGCAGATAGCCGTCGCGCATTTCTGCCGGCGTTCCGGCGATCGCGGCGCCGATCGGGTTCTTCCCGATCCAATATTCGCAGACGATGCTGTTGGGCATCGCCACCGCCAGGTGCGCGCTGGCGGCGACATGGATCGCCGATCCGATGCTGACATGCGGCTGGAAGGCCAGCCCGAAGCAATCGGCGAGCTCGGCGATGCGGCGGCACTCGGTGATGCCGCCCGCGCGGCACACGTCGGGCTGGACGATGTCGATCGCTCGGTTGCGGATCAGCTCGACCGTCTCGTGCCGGGTCATGATCGAATCGAGCGCGATCGGGATCGCCAGGCGCTGGGCGAGCTCGGCATAACCCTCGACGTCCTCGGGCGCGATCGGCATCTCGAAGAAGCCGACGTCCAGCTCCTGCATCGCCTCGGCCAGCCGCATCGCGTCGACGCGCGAGTAGACGCCCGCGGCATCGGCATAGACGGCGAAGTCGTCGCCCAGCGCGTCGCGGATCGCGCGGATCGAGCGCAGGTCGCCGCGCACGCCGCGGCCGATCGCCATCTTGACCCCGGTATAGCCCGCGGCGCGCAGAGCCTTTGCCTCATCGACCAGCGACTGGATCGCTTCGTCGGGAGCTTCGAGCGGCAGCGCCGGAATGCCCGATGCATAGACGCGCACGCTCTCGCGCATCTTGCCGCCGAGCAGCGTCGCGATCGGAGCGCCCGCCGCTTGGCCGGCCAGATCCCACAGCGCGATGTCGACGCCTGCGATCGCCTCGATATAGAAGCCGGCGCGGTGGCCGCGAACGCGCATGCCCGCATACATCCGCTCCCACAGCACCATCACTTCGCGCGGGTCGGCACCGATCAGGATCTCGGCGAGCAGCAGGTCGACGATCCTGGCGGTCGCCTGCGGCGCCACCGGGGCCTTGGCCTCGCCCCAGCCGACATGGCCGGTATCGGTCTCGATACGCACCACGACGGTGTCGATCGTGCCCGAATAGACGAACTTGCGCCGCAGCGGCACCGGATATTCGGTCGAAGGCTCGGCCTGGCCGGGCGCGAGCTCGTCTCCCCAGGCGCGGCTGCCCCAATAGGCGCGGCTATCGATCGGCTTCGCCTGAATCGCAAACGCCTCAACTTTGACGATCTTCATTGGGTCTCCTGGCAAAGCGCGAGAAGCAGGGGCCCCTGCCCCCACG
>DATLJJ010000530.1:0-2344 GCA_035538975.1 Sphingomonas sp.
TTAAGCCGATAGTGGTGCACCGGCTCGCTCCATTCATACTCGCGAGAACCATGTCGCGCGCCGCTCTCTGACGGATTTCTGCCCGGTCCCTCGATCGGCCAGTCTCATGGCAACTTGCGACAAGTTGCCTGTCACTCCAGGCATGCCCCCAAATGAGCGCGAGTACCACTCCCGCATATTCCGGGAATCGAGTGAGCGGGAATGCGGCCGGCGTGCGGAAGGCACTTCCACCGCCGCCGCCGCCGGATCATCGCCTCCTCCCGTCGAAACCGCGGACACACAAAAACTTTAGCAGGGACAAGCTTAATCCTACTTAGTTGATGGGAATTGATGCTCCATCCTTGGGGCATGAGCGATTACCAGGAAGCGCTGCGCCAGAATGCAGACCACACCCTCGACCGACCCCGGTCGAGGGGCGCGTTGCGCCTGTCCTTCGGCGGGCAGGTCGCGCTCGGGCTCGTGACCGGCCTCGCACTCGGTCTCCTGGCACGCGCTATGGGCGCGGAGGGCGCGGAGCCGGCCTGGCTTGCCGAGGCGCTGCACAGCGTCGGTCAGATCTTCGTGCAGTTGCTCAGGGCGCTGGTCGCCCCGCTGGTGTTCACTGCGATCGTCGCGTCGATCGTCACGCTACGCGATCTGGACAATGCGGCGAAGCTGGTCGTGCATACGCTGTTCTGGTTCGCAGCCACTGCGCTGATCGCAGTGTCGATCGGCATTGTCCTCGGCCTCGTCATCCAGCCCGGACTCCACGCCGGCGTCGATATCGCCGCGGCAAGGGCTCCGTCGAGCAGCGGATCGTGGCTCGATTTCCTGAAGGGGCTGGTACCCGCCAACTTTCTCGGCCTCACCGCGGCGACCAGCCTCGTCGACGGCAAGGCGGCGACGGCGCTCAACTTCAATGTCCTTCAGATCATCGTCGCTGCGATCGCGATCGGCGCCGCCGCGGTGCGCGTCGGGCCCGCGGGAGAAGCTTTCCTCGCGTTCAACGCCGCTGCGCTCACCATCTTCCGCCGGCTGCTCCGCTGGGTCATCGCGCTGACGCCGATCGGCAGCGCGGCGCTGATCGGCGACGCGGTAGCGCACTACGGCTGGGAGGCACTCTCGACGCTCGGCGCCTTCGCCTGGGCTGTCTACCTCGGGCTCGGGCTGGTGCTGCTGGTGGTCTACCCGGCGCTGCTTGCGGCGAACGGCCTCAATCCCTTGCGCTTCTTCGCCGCAGCATGGCCGGCGATACAGCTCGGCTTCGTTTCGCGGTCATCGATCGGCACGCTGCCGGTGACCGAGGAAGTGACCGAACGCGCGCTCGGCGTCCCGCGGGACTATGCCGCGTTCGCAGTACCGCTCGGCGCGACCACAAAGATGGACGGCTGCGCGGCGATCTATCCGGCGGTCTCGGCGATCTTCGTCGCGCAGTTCTTCGGCGTGCCGCTGCATCTCGCCGACTATGGCCTGATCGCCTTCGTGTCGGTGATCGGCTCGGCAGCCACTGCCGGGCTGACCGGCGCGACGGTGATGCTCACGCTCACGCTCTCGACCCTCGGCTTGCCGCTCGAAGGCGCCGGGCTGTTGCTCGCGATCGATCCGATCCTCGACATGGGGCGCACCGCCGTGAACGTTGCAGGTCAGGCGCTGATCCCCACGATCGTGGCGAAGCGCGCCGGCATCCTCGATCTTCAGCGTTTCGGCGGCGACGCGGGACGCCTGCCCGAACCAGCCTGACAACAAGCGACAAGTGGAGGCGCGGCAATGAACTTCCAGCAGCTCAAATATGTCCGCGCGGCGGTGCAGAACAATCTCAACCTCACCGAAGTCGCCAACGTGCTGTTCACCTCGCAGTCCGGCGTGAGCAAGCAGATCAAGGAACTCGAGGCCGAGCTCGGCATCGAGATCTTCGTGCGGCGCGGCAAGCGGCTGGTCGGCGTGACCCCGGCGGGCGAGAGCGTGGTCAAGCTGATCAACAACCTCCTTGCCGAGGCCGACAACCTCAAGCGCCTGTCGCAGCAGTTCACGCAGGAGGATCGCGGGAAGCTGGTGGTGGCGGCGACGCACAACCAGTCGCGCTATGTGATCCCGCCTGCGCTGTTCCACTTCACGCGCCTCTATCCCGAGGTCGAGATAGAGCTGCGGCAGGGCTCACCCAAACAGGTCGCGGACATGCTGACCAGCGGCGAGGCGGACATCGGCGTTGCGACCGAGGCGGTGGAGGATTTCCCCGAGCTCGAGACGCATCCCTGCTTCACCTGGGAGCATGTGGTGGTCGTCCCCGCCCACCATCCATTGCTGCGCATCGGCAATCCCGGGCTCGCCGATTTCGCCGCCTGGCCGATCATCACCTATAATCCCG
>DATLJJ010000531.1:0-7197 GCA_035538975.1 Sphingomonas sp.
GAGCGGCACCGATGGCTGCGGTGCGCCGGCATAGCTGATTTCGGCACTGCCGAGCCGGGGGACGCGATCGGTGCCGACGATGGCGCCGCGTCCGTCCTTGCCGCGCCGAAGCACCGGCAAAGGCGAAGGCCCGCGCGTCACGGCATCGATCAGCACGACGCTCGCTTCATAGGGAAGCGACAGCACGTGCGGGGTCTGGATCAGCACCGACCAGAGCCGCGAAACCTCCTCGAGTGTCAGCTGCAGCGGCGTTATCCGTACGCGGTCGAGCGCAGCTTCGAGATCGCTGCCGGTGAGCGCGGCTTCGCCGTTCGCGCCGTCCGCCAGCCGGTTGGCATCGAGGAACGGGCTGGTGTGCAGTTCGCGTGCGACGGCGCCGGCCATCCGTTCCGGTTCGAAGGATTCGGGTCTGCCGTGAAAGCTGAGCAGGAAATGCAGATCGAGCGCGGCGCGCGGGCGGCCGACCAGCGCGCCGCCGCCGCCGCGCGCTGGCAGCTCGTCGTTGCGCCGGGTGCCGTTTGCCAACAGCTGGTACAGATAGACGTTGAGCCGTCGGTCGGTGTTGGTCGCTTCCGGGCGGCCGAAGGTGAGGCCGACGCCGGGAACCGCATTCCGCGCAGCGACGTGCGCGGCCTTGCCCAGCGCCGCGGTGACATGGGCGATGGCGAGGTGGTTGCTCATCGCCGGCCGCCGTCGCGCTGTGTGAGATAGTCGGCGAGGCGAATCGGGCGCGCCTTGTCCGTACCGGACGGTTTTCCCGCCGTCGGCGAGGCGGGCGAGGGCGCGCGCACCTCGACAAGACCGATGGTGATATGGACATCGGGCGCCTGCGAATGTGCCTCAAGCGTGTGTGTCAGCGGGACGGCGGGTGCGGCCAGCTGCCCAGTCTGCAGCGCGGGTTGTGCAGAGCGTGCACCTGTCAGCCGATCCGGGATCGCGGTCATGCGGTCGGCAACGGGGGAGGACCGGCGTTTGCGCGCGCGACCATCCGCCAAGACCGGCGGCGGATCACCGCGGAGCGAGGGAGGCTCCAGTGCGGGCATGTGCCCGGTCGATTGTCCGCGGCTGGAATGCGGCACAGGCACCGCGGCATCCTCCATCCGAAAGCTCGGAGTCGGGGCGACCAGCTGCTCCTCCGAAGGCGGGGCCCGGGGCGCCGGGCCGTCCGTCGCAGCGGGTAGTTCCTGCGGCTCCGGTGCGGGGCGTGCGGATACGGGTTCCGCGGAAACGGTCGTGCCGCGAAGAGACCGCGCTGGCGCGCCTGCCCGCAATCCCCGATCTCCGGCGTCGGTGCGGACGGCCTCGACCAGGTCGTGCGGCTCAGGCTGATGCGGCGGGCTATCGTCACGAACGGCTCCGGCCCGGACCGTCGCCGCATTGCATTCGGGCCGCGCCGGGCTCGCAGCCATTCCCTCCGAACCCTCCTCGATCGGCGAGGCGGGGTCGGACCAGCTTTCGAGGCCGGTCGGCAATCGCGGGCTCAGCGCGGGGCCGATGCGCAGCGTGCGCGCCACGAGCCGCGAGAAGAGGCCGCTCATTGCGGACCTCCGCCGATCAGATCGAGATAATGCTGACGCCGCCTCGGCCCCAGCGCGAGGATATCGGCTTCGTTCCAGCCATATCGGCTTGCGATCGCGTCCACGGCGCCCAGCATCGCGCGCGCCCAGTGATCCAGCCGCGCCCATGTCTGGCGGGCGATGTCGAACGGAACCAGTGCTTCGGCGCCGCAGTCCGGGCAGGCCAGGCTGATCACCACGTCAGCCTGCGGATCCGTTTCGGCGACGGCGGTCTCTATCGCTTCCAGCACGGTGCGTGGCACGCCGGTCGCCGGTATCGGCTCCGCGCCGCGCCGTGCTTCGAGGATGCAACGCCGGACGAGGATCTGCCACGCCGCCTCGGCATCTTCCATGCGCTCGATCGCGGCGAGGTCGTGGCTATCTGGAAGCCGCGCGAGGACATCGATTCCCGCAGACTTGAGCGTGATCCGGGTGGTGACAGCGGCCGCCATCGTGCGGACGTCGGCGGTGTCGAACGTCACCTCCATCGTCGCGCCACAGGCCGCGCATTCCGTCTTGCAGTCGATCCGGCTGCCGAACAGGCGATCGTGCAAATCCAGCAGGTCGGCGTCGCGCCTGCCGATCGGGAGCGCCGCGAGTGCCTCTGCGGGCATGTCGGCGTGCGCCGCCGAGAGCAAGGCGAGGGCGCGGTTCACATCGCTCCCGTCCGCGGCAGCCTCCCACAGACCGAGCATCGCGCCCGCCCCCGCAGCTGGTGCCGGCTGATGATTGCCCGCCACCATGGCGGCGTCTCCTGCTATTGCGGCTCTTCGAAGCTGGGCTCGGCAGGCTCGGGCACGTCATAGTCGCGCTCCCACCCCTCGTGCTCCAGCTTGATCGACTGGATGAGCACCGCATTGGCGTTGGCATCGAGGTCCGCCTGCGCCTGGAACTCCGACACCCAGGCGCGGAAGACCTTGTAGGCGAGCACTTTCTGACCGGCCTCGTTGTAGAGCTCGATCAATATGTCCTTGCGGAAGTCCTTGAGCGAGACCTCCGTCCCGACGCCGCCCTGATAGTTCCAGACCTTGTTCGCCCAGCGCTCGAAATCGACGTCATGGGTAACGCCCCGCTCGAGAGTGATCGCTTCATATTCGGTCCGGCCCGGCGATTTGCGGCTGCTGCTCGGATCGCCGCCTTCGCGATGCTTCACCACCTCGGTGGTACGCTTGAGCGCGCCCACCTTGGAGATGCCTGCGACGTAGCGGCCGTCCATGCTGACCCGGAACTTGAAGTTCTTGTAGGGGTCGAAGCGCAGCGGGTTGACGGTGAATTGTGGCATCGTTCCGCCTCCTTACGCCTGGATTTGCCCGGCCATCTGCTGCAGGCGGATGACCACGAACTCGGCGGGCTTCAGCGGTGCGAAGCCGACGAGGATGTTGACGACCCCGCGATCGATGTCGGCCTGGGTCGTCGTGTCCTTGTCGCAGCGCACGAAATAGGCCTCGCGCGGCGTCGCGCCCTGGAAGGCTCCCTGCCGGAACAACTCGTGCATGAACGAGCCGACATTGAGCCGGATCGACGCCCATAAAGGCTCGTCATTGGGTTCGAACACGACCCATTTGGTGCCGCGATAGAGGCTCTCTTCGATGTAGAGCGCGGTGCGGCGCACGGGCAGATATTTCCACTCGTTTGCCAGTGAGTCGGCGCCCACGCGCGTGCGGGCGCCCCAGACGACCCGGCCGGCGGCCGGGAAGGTCCGCAGGCAGTTGAGGCCCTTGGGATTGAGCTCGCCATTCTCCGCATCGGTGAGCGGCACCTCGAGCTGCGGTACGTTCGACAGCGTTGCATCGAGTCCGGCTGGCGCCTTCCAGATGCCGCGGTTGGTGTCCGTGCGTGCGATCACGCCGGCCACCGCGCCGCAGGGAACATAGGCCTTGATCGCGCCGGCATCGCCGGGGAACGGGCTCGGCCGCAGGATCCGCGGGAAATAGACCGCTGCGTTGGGGCTTGCCGAACTGACCGAATCGACCTTGCTTCGGGCCACGTCCTTGGTCTTCCAGGCCGATGGCGGGTCGAGCAGGAGGACGGCGCGGCGATTGACGCAATAGGTTATCGCCGCCTCGATCAGGCTGGTGCCGATGTCCCCTGCGTCAAAATCATGGGGCGGGATGCACAGCAGGTTGACGTCCTCGGCACCGTCGAGCGCGTAGAGGCCGGTCTTGGCGGCTGCGGAGCCTTCGACGATCGTATCCGTCGGGGCGTCTCCGTCCGAGCCTTTCGCCCCATCAGCTACAGCTGCGTAGCTGACCGGGTCGGGCGAATTTGGATCTTCCCACCATTGCTTGCCTTTGCCAGGCAGGGCGGTCGCCGTCAGCGTGCCGCCCGGCGGGGTGCCGTCGAGCCGGACGAGCGTCGATTCGCGTTCGAGCACGCGATCGACACGACGCACATGCCCCGCATCGAGCGAGAGATTCGCGAATTGCTCGATCGTGCGGGTGTCATGGTCGCGCACGGTAAGCGTGAACAGCCCGCTCGCATCGGGAACGTCGATCCGCGCGCGCAGATCGTTTGCCCAGCTGCCGGGCGAGGCGGCCACGAGCTTCAGTGATCCGAGCACAAGGCGCGCGGTCGTCGTCGCAAATTTGCCTTCGGCAGCGGCGGCAACGGCCGCGGTGACCGCCCCGCGGGCCTGATCCGCCGTTTCCTGCTTCTTGGCGGCGTTTCCCGTCGCCTTGGCGAAGTCGTCGGCGGCCTTGGCAACGGCATCGCCGGCCGCCGCCTCGACGCTTCCGTCGGTATAGCTGTCAGCCTTGACCTTCGCGGCGTCGGCGACCGCTTGCGCGTCCGCAGCGCCGGCCACCGCGTCCTCCGCGGCTTTGGCCACCGCCTCCGCTGCGACCGTCGCCGCGCCCGTCAGGCTGCCGAGAGTCGGCGAGAAGACGCGGACGATCACGGCCTGACCGCCGCCATTCTGAAAGAAGTCGCGGACGGCGACGCTAAGCGGGCTTTGTTCCCAGAGACCGCCGAAGCGGCGTTCGAAATCGGCCCAACTGTTGATCACCACCGGCCGATTGTCCGGTCCAAGCTTCGTCCGCCCGACAAATGCCACGACGGAGGTCGCGACGCCTGCGATCGTACGGACGGCACTTGGCACTTCATCGATATAGACTCCAGGATAGCTCAGAACCGCCGGCATTGGCGTCCTCCTCTTTAATTCGAGTGGGCACGTCCGAAACCACCGACCCGATAGGGTCAGGTTTCAAGTTATGGTGCTGGCTATACGCAAGGCAATGCGCTCTGCCGCGGACGGCAAAGTAAACGCAGTCAAATCTTTAATCGGGTCTGCTGACGCATTTTTTAGAGCGACTCAGAGATGGTGTATTTAACACAAGTTCGCGCGCGCTGGCAAAGATAATAGTCAAGCGGATTGCATTGAGCGATTTCGGGCGGCTGGGAAGAGTTCTCTGGGGTGCACGGGATTACACCGGTGAGGGCAAGCGGCAGCTATTGAGGAACAGGCTGCCGTCAGCTGTCAGAGGGCCGGCACCGCTGACGAACCTCTTTTGTGTTGAGGGGCATTCGAGAAGCGCTGGCGTATGGCCGCTGGTGCGCCGCAATCTTGGATTGCCGAGTAATCGGGCTGCATCTCGCGCGATCCAGGGCGCTAAATCATGCGATCAGCCGATATCCCACGCCTGGTTCGTTGCGGATCAGCGTGGGTCGCGCCGGATCTTCCTCGATCTTCATGCGCACGCCTCTGGCCGCCACGCGAAGATATTCGACGTCGTTTTCGTGACCGGAGCCCCAGACGCTTCGCAGCAACTGTGCATGCGTCACGACGCGGCCGGGGTGTTTGGCCAGCTCTGCCAGAAAGCCGAATTCCTTCGGCGTCAGATGAACCTCGTTCCCGGCGCGCCGGATGAGACGCGCACCCAGGTCGATCTCGACATCGCCGATCCGCACGACTTCGTTCTCGCTCGCTGCACGCAGCCGATGCCGCAGCGCCGTGCGAACGCGCGCCAGCACTTCCTCGGTGTCGAAGGGCTTGGTCACATAGTCGTCGGCCCCGAGGTCGAGCGCGGTCACCTTCTGGTCCGTCGCATCGCGCGCAGACACTACCAGCAGCGCCGCTCCGGCCGTCTTGACCAGTGGCACGAGTTCGAGCCCGTCGCGATCGGGGAGGCCAAGGTCGAGCAGCACGGCGTCTGGCTTGTCGATCTGCAGCGCATTGAGCGCGTCCCGCGCCGAGCCTGCCTCCACGACATGGTAGCCGGCGCGCTCGAGCCCGGTTCCCAGCAGGCGCCGGATCGCGGGTTCGTCATCGACGACCAACAGCTTGGCTTGCTTCATCCCTGGACATTTCCCTTGAACAACAGCGCTTCCGGGAAGCGGATCGTGAATTGCGCGCCGGACACGTCTTCCCGGTTGGCAGCCTGTACGCTCAGCCCCATCGCCTCGGCAAAGCCCTTGACGATCGCGAGGCCGAGCCCGGTACCGCCCTTGCGATCCGAGCCTTCGATCCTGATGAAAGTCTCGAAAATCCGCCCCTCGTCCCCCTCGGCAATGCCGGGACCTTCGTCCAGCACGGAGAGCGTCATTCCGTCCGGCAGCCGCCTGGCCCTCACGGTGACGGGCGTGGCTGGATTACCGTATTTGCCGGCATTCTCGAGCAGGTTGATCAGGCAGTGGTGGAACAGCTGCGGGTCGACCGTCACCAGCGGCAGCTCCGGCGACACATCGAGCTGGATGGGGCGGCCTTCGAGTTCATGGCGCAAGTCGTGGACGGCGGTCGCGATCGCATCGGTCAGGTCGACTGGTTCGGTCGAAAGCCGAAGCGCGCCAGCCTCGACGCGCGCCATGTCGAGCAGATTGCTCACGAAGCGGTTGAGGCGCTCGGCCTCGGTCCGGAGGTTGGCGATGTGCGTAGTCTGGTCCGCGTCGGCCGGGTGCAGCTCGCGAACCGTGCCGAGGATCGTGGTGAGCGGCGTGCGAAGGTCATGGCTGACCGATGAGAGCAGCGCAGCGCGCAGTCGGTCCCGCTCTTTCAGCTGCGAAACCGTCACCATCTCGTCCTCGAGTTCGATCCGCTGGAGCGCGAGCGCGGCCTGATCGAGCAGGCTGAGCAGCAGCGGCACCTGGTCCGAACGGATCGGTTCCCCGGCGTCGGTTTTCGCCAGCCCCAGCACGCCGAGCGCGCGCCCGCCGGTCGCGAGCGGGTGGAACAACCATTCGGACGCGGTCAGCGTGTCGGAACCCCGTCCGGCGGGCTGCACATGATCGAACGCCCAGCGCGCCGCTGCCTGCTCGATCGCGCCGAGCCGATCTTCCGGCGGGAAGGCGGCGCTCACTCCGAGCCCGCTTTCGTCCGGCGTCAGCAGGACGGCATTCACGTCGAGCAGGCGGGAAACCTCGGCGCACAGGCTCTGGCCCAGCTCGGCCTGCGTACTGAGGCCCGTCAGGATGCGTGCAAAACCCGCCAGCGAGGAATTCTGCGCTGCGCTGCGCTGCGCGAGATCGGCCTGTGCGCGCACCCGCGAGGCCAACTGGCTCGCAACCACGGCCACGCCAAGCAGCACCAGTACCGTGATGATGTTCTGCGGATCATGGATCGTGAAGGTGAAGCGCGGCGGGATGAAGAAGAAATTATAGGCGAGCGACGAGAGGAGGCCGGTGAAAATTCCCGTCCGCAGGCCATAGC